>NZ_JBEZZB010000069.1:0-50644 GCF_040638955.1 Actinoplanes sp. NPDC024001 | reverse complement strand
CCGCGCCGTCGGTGTTCTGGCCGTCCTCGACCAGCTGCTTCGCGGTCTCCCGGTCGGTCGCCTCCCGCACCGAGATGACCGGCTTGCCGTCCTCGCCGATCGTCGTGGTGACGACCCGGGCCGGCGCGGCTTCGGAGACGGTGGCCGGCAGCAGCGCTTCCGGGCTGGCGGTCAAGCCGTAGGTCACGGGCTCCCAGCCCGTCGTACCGGTCGGCAGAGCGACAGCGCCAACAGCAGCGAAAGCGCCGATGGCGGTGGCACCGATGGCAAACCTACGGATCTGAACCTTCATCAACTACGTCCCCTCACGTATTTGCTTACGGGGACAAGATTCGGGGGGTGCGGGTGTGACAGCAGTTGTCGACTCGGTGCGCGTTGGTAGCACACCGAACGGGCTCCCACACCGGTTTTGCGCATCCCTCACCACCGGGCCTGAGGATCGGCTGGAAGTCTCCCGATTCGAGCGGATGCCCCTTCACGTTTTGGAAGCATGGAATCGACGAAGCCGACAAAACCGGAGGAGAGCGGCATGACCGACCATGAGCAACCACCGGCAGCCGAGAGCAGCAACCCCGCTGCCGCGGCACGGCGCGGCAAGCGCCGCAAGATCGCCCTCATCGGTACGGGCGGCGCCGCGGTGATCCTGGCAGGCGGCGCCCTGCTCGCGGCGCAGGCGAACGACTCCCGGCAGAGCCTCCCCGAGCCGGCCGCGATGGCCCCGCTCAGCACCGCGGACCCGATGGCGTCAGCCTCGGCGATGCCCGGCTCGGCCCCCGCGTCCGCCATGCCCGGCTCAGCTCCGGCCTCCGCGATGCCCGGCTCAACTCCGGCGTCGGCGATGCCCGGCTCCGCCCAGGGGACGGCCAACACGGCCCCGGCGACCGCGATGTCGCCCGCCACGCCCGCGGCTCCCGCGGTGACACCGCCCTCCCCCAAGAAGGAAGAGCGCAAGCAGGCCGCCCGCTCCGACGAGAAGAGCAAGGCGGAGGTCCGCAAGGAGATCAAGGAGGCACGCGCCAAGGCGGCCGCCGAAGGCGTCCCCCTCAAGCGCCCCCTCAAGGCCGCAGGTGACGTCGCGGCCGAAGAACACACCGTCCAGACCAAGACCGGCACGGTACGGGTGACGACCGCCCGCGGCGACCTGACCGGTCAGCGCGCCCTGACCATCGCAGCCGACAAGGGCAAGCCGGTCGGCGGCGGCGTGCGCTGCACGAACAGGATCCGCTTCAGTGCGGGTGTCCCCGCCCAGGAACGGCCGACGCTGCTGCTCTGCTGGCGCACATCGGAGAACCGCAGCGTGGTGACGATGGCGGTGACCCCGAAGGGGAAGCCGGCTACCGCAGAGAGCATCGCCGTCATCAAAAAGGAGTGGGCCAAGCTCGGCTGACGCCCGAACGCCCTCCGATCCGGGACAAGGCCGGGTGGTGCTCCCACCCGGCCTTACCCATGTCCCGACACGTGCTGCGGCATCTCCGTCGCGTGCCGTCGCCGGGCGGCTGTCAGATCACGGACTGGCATCACACCGATGACCGGCGCGGCCGGTTAGCCTGCGAGCCTCGTCGATCGAGGGGAGCCGAGCCCTGCCCGCCGAAACGATCCCGCCGTACGTCTACCTGCCCTGCTCGTCGGTCAACGCGGAGAGCGGCGAGGTCGACATCGACCTGCGGCGCACCGAGGACGGCCGGATCGCGCTGCTCATCTACTCCGCACTGGACCGTCTCGTCGACTGTTGCGGAGAACAGCAGCCGTGGACGGTCGTCCCCGCAACCGACCTTGATCGAATTCAGCAGCTCACCGGCTATGAACTCATCTACATGGACATGCGTATACCCGAGCAGCTGAGACGGGACGGGGAACAATCATGAGCGATCTGCACGTGGACCCGGAGCTGCTCGACGGGATCGCCGAACGGTTGCGGCGCTGCGGTGACTCGATTGACGCGGTCGGTGGCGGCGCTCCCGCGCTGCCGGACGCCGGCGTCGACACGGCGACCATCGCGGCGATCGTCGGCAAGCTCTGCGAAAGCTCGGCGAACCTGGTGGACGGCCTGCTGGCGGTGAGCACGGGAGTCGCCGCGGCGAGCCGGTCCTATGCCGGTGAGGACGCGGCCTCGGCCGGGAAGATCGCTTCCGGGTTGCCGTGATGCCGATCGACACCCGGCTCGACGGCCGGCCGGAGCAGGTGCACGCCACCGCCCGCTGGCTCAACGACCAGCTCGCCTTCGAGGTGGGCGCCGGGGTGTCGGCGATGCGAACGTCGCGAGCCGATGCGACGACCGGCTGGCAGGGCGCCGCCGGCTCCGCTTTCGATCAACGCATGGGTACGGCGGCCGAGCGAGCCGACAATCTGCGCACCGGCATCCACACCTCGGCAGAGGCGCTGACCCGGTACGCCGACGAACTCGCCCGGGGGCAGGCGCACATGTCACGGGCCCGGCAGATCGCAGTCGCCAACAATCTGCAACTCGCCGGTGACACGATTTTTGAGCCCGTGGGTCAGGCGACTCCGCAGCAGGTTCAGGCGTACCAGCTGGCCAAGGCGGAGGCCGACAAGGGCAACGCTGCCGCGGAGTTCGGCCGGGCATGGCTGAAGAACATCAAGGACGACGTCACCCAGAAATGGCATCTGCTCGCCGCTGACGTCGCGAACAACGCGGTGATCGGAAGCATGGCGGGTCTTCGGCTGCACACTCTGCGCAGCGCTTCGGAGGCTGCCAAGAAGATGTCCGACGATCTGGTCGAGCAGTATCTGAAGGCGCCGGGCGGATCAGCGGAGTCGAAGGCGTTGAACGATGCCTCGTACCGCAAGTATCTGACGAGCGACCGGCTGGAGTTGCGGGCGCAGTCCTTCGAGCGACGGGTCGTGAGCAAGGTCCCGGTGGTCGGCGCGGTCATCACAGCGGCCGGCATCGGGTACGACGTCCACCACGGCAAACCGGTCGGCAAGGCGGTGGTCTCCGGGGTGGGTGGCGCCCTGGCCGGCGCGTACGTCGGCGCGAAAACGGGTGCGGTGGTCGGCATGTGGTTCGGCCCGCAGGGAGCCGTCGTCGGCGGTGCGATCGGCGGGGTCATCGGCGGTGTCGCCGCCAGCGGTCTCATCGACGCGGCCTACGACGCGCTGCCGGACAATGTGACCACAGCCTTCGAGGAAGGCATCAAGGACGCCGGCAAAGCCCTCGGCGACGGCTTCTCGAACACCATCGGCAAGCTCTTCTGACCGGACGGACCCGACATGTCACACGACAATCCGCATCTCGGCTCGCCGTCGCCGGTGGATGACGATCCGTGGCGAGAACTGCGGCCGACACGCTGGTCGACGTTGGGTCTCGGCTTCGTCATGCTGCTCACCGCCGCAGGCCTGGTCACCGCCGTGTCGACGGCGGTGACCGGCGACTTCGGCACCACGGTGTTCCTGCTGTTGGCCAGCCTGTTCTTCCTGCACGTCACCGGCCTGAGCTTGGCGACGCGCCGCTACCCCCGGGGCTCCGCACGGCCGACGCTCGCGACCATCGACGACGGATCAACCGGCCTGACGTTCTTCTTCCGCCGGTCGATGTACTACTGGACAGCGTCGTTCCTGACCCTGCTCAGTCTCGGCCTGGTCCTGCTCGCCCTGGTTCTCTTGCCCGAACTGATGGTCGTCACGATCGTGCTGCTTCTGCTGGCCCTGGTCCCGGCCGCCGTCGTGTTCCTGATGCTGCGGCGGGGGCGTGGGCAGGTGACACTCACCCCGGACGGTGTGTTCCACAAGGGCCTGGCGTTCACCTACTTCGCGCCGTGGCACGCGGTGCTGAAGGTGTCCCCCAGTGAGCACCAGCGTTCGCCGATGATCGCGGTGACCGCCGCACCGGCGAAGGAGACCCGCACCCAGCGCCCGATGCCATCGGGGTTCGCTGGCTGGGAGCAGCGCTTCTACCCCATGATGGCGATCATGGCGCAATGGCTGGGCTCCGACCCAGCGGTCGTCTATTACACGTTGCGGCACTATCACGAAACCCCGGAACACCGGCCGGAGCTCGCGCTCTCGAACGCGGTCGACCGGGTGAACCAGCGGCGCTTCCTCCTGCGATAGCGACGAGTAGCGAGAAGGCGTCCATTTGATGCCGCAAGAATTGCGAAAAACGCACGACACAATTGCGCGATCGGCCCTCAGGGACAGAAAGAGAATACCGGACCAGCCGGATTCTCACGGAACCGGGCCGCGCATCCACCTGAAGCCTATGCGATGAGCGGAGCTCACGTAAGGGATTCTCTCAGGTGCCGGTCTCCTCGCCGGCATCGCGGCAGACGGGCCACCGGAGCGCTCCCGGCGATCCGGCGAAAGTCCTGGCCAGCAGCGCAGAGCAGCGAAGTGCCTGGATGGGCGAGGCAGCCGGCACGGCATTATGACGCCGCGTGCGGACCGGCGCAGGAATTGCGCGGACAAGACCGAGAGAATTCCTCCGAGTCGGACAAAGAGGCAGGACTTTCGCGCCGAGGCCAAGCGGCGCAACAGCCAATTCACTGAACTTTATCACTCTATGTGTTTGCTCTACTGCATCAAGTTACGCTTCCGGCGAGAATGCCTGATGGCGCCGCGAGCGACCCGGGCACACCCATCCCACAGACGGTTTCCAAAACCGTAGGAGGACCTCGCATGCGTAAGTCCAGAATCCGCACCGAGCCTCGGCGCGTTCTGCGCGCCGGGATCGCGACTGCGGCGACGGCCGCGGTTGTGGTCGGTGCAACCGCGCTGCCGGCCCAAGCAGCCGCAGTCCCCCTGACACTCAGCGCCGTGTCCGGGCCCAACACCGGCAACGCCAGCTTCACCGGCACCGCCACCACGCCCTGGCTCACCGGCTACACGACTCCCGCCGCCTACTTCAGCCAGCCCACCTGCCAGCTGACATGGACGGCGGCCAAGTACGGCTCAGACATCCTGCCCAGCGCCACCAACACCGGCATTGTGGCGGCGAGTGCCACCAAGAAGGTGTCCAATTCCAAGGTCGCCGTCACGACGAAGGCCGCAGCCGCAGGCACAACGGGTGCCAACATCGACCTCTCGGACTACGCTCCGGCCAATACCGCCGTGAGGTACAACGTCTGCGTCTATGGCTCGGCGACTGAGAACAGCCCGCTGGTAGGAACGGGGACCTACTCCGTTGTGGCTACCGCCACCCTGACGGCTATCAGTCCCACCGCTGGTCCCGCCATGGGTGGCACAGAGATCACCGTTACTGGAAGTAACCTTCCCACAACGGCGGGTTCGATCCAGGCCACGCTGGGCGGCCTTCCGCTGACGGTTCGTCCAGGAGCCGCCAACTACTTCACGGCCACGGTTCCCAAGGCGTCCCCGCAGAACGATGCGGACCTAATCATTGAGACCACGGCCGGCACCCTTCGGATGAACGACGCCTTCGACTTCGTGAACGGTTCCACGGTGACCCCGAACACAGCGCCGTCGTCGCGGAACCTCGTCGACATCGACATGTTCGGGTCGGGCTTCCTGAACCATAACTTCGGCTGGGCGCTCTCGGACGCGAAGGTCTATCTCGTCAACGGGAACTACAACCCCGCTGACAACAGCACCAAGAAAACACTCGGCCAAACCTCCGAATGCCTCGACGTTCTCGTGATCGACGACACAGAGCTGATCTGCACGCTCGTCCTCTCAACGAGATTCGATGCATCTGTGGCCCAAACGGATGCCTCGACCGAGGCCGCTGGCAACTACCCCTCGTCTACTGGTCGGGCTCTTAGCTCAGCAGGCGCCGGCGTCGCCGTCGCCACGCTGAGCGGCACGACTACGCTGGTCTTTTCCGGTGGCGGCTTGACTCAAGATGATGTCGGCGAAACTGTTGTAGGCACTACAGTTGTGACCAGTGGAACCGATGCCCTCGCCGCCGACACGTATATTACTGCCGTCAACGCGGCCGGAACACAGGCCACGCTGAGTGCGGCTGCTACTCCAGGTAACGGAAACGGGTGGTCGACAGTTACCATCGGTAGCGCAGACCGGGTGACAGCGGGTATCTCCGTCGCTTCCATTGGCACTAAGACGGTCACCGCCGCCACCCGACAATTCTACCCGGGGGATATCGGTGAAAAGATTGTCCACGGTGCGACATTCCGCGTGGGCACGGTCATCACCTCTGTTTCCACGGATGGCCAGACAGCGACCATCTCGAAGCCCGCGCTCGGCACCCTATCCGCCTCAGCTCTCCCCGTCCTTCGGCCAGGCGTCCCGGTCCCCGACGGCTCCTACAACCTCACTGTTGTGAGTAGCGGAGTCATCGGAGCCCAAACCGCTGCAACGTACGCGGAATCTGTAGTCGCAAGTGGCTCGACCTTCACGGTGGCCGAGTTCTAGTTCGGACTTGCATCGCCAGCAAGCAGATCCGGCGGCTCGTCACTATTTCACGCGAGCCGCCGGATCCTTCTTCACGACAGCACACGAACGGCGGCCGCACCCGTGCGGCCGCCGTTCGCTTTCGATTCGTGGCTAGTCCATCGCTTTCCAGCGCTTCAAGATCGCATTTACACTCTTTCGACGTGAGGGGTTGCCATCTAGGTCGACTGCGACCGTGTACACGCTCTTTTCCTTACTCAGGCGCCAGCACAGCAGGAGGTTCTTGCGAACCCCGGCCTTTGTATTGTTCTGCAGCCGAATCCGCTGACTGCACAAAATCTTGTTTCCTGCCGGCTCGCCCATGCCATCCACCCAGGCAAGTTCCCGCTGACCAGTCAGGTCACCGCGCGCTGAGACCACCCGCATCGTGTTCCGGTCTTTCTTGATGTTGCCGCTGTTGGCGATCTGAAGATCGTCCACCGGAGCCTCCGGCCTGGGCTGCAGACCGCGCTTGATCTCGACCTTGCCCAGAACCGCTGACTCGCGGACCTTCGCGACCCGCTCCTTTTCCGACGGGGTGAGTGACGGTGGCGTCTTCGACGGCCTGGGGCTCGGTGACGCCGCCACGCTCTCACCAGACGGCGACACAGCGGCCGAGGCCGCCGGGCTAGCCGCGCTTCCCGGGCTCGGTGCCGCCTGCGACTCCGTGGAACTCTCGCCCCCACACGCCCCCACGCCCAGCAGCAGCGCCAATCCGGTCACCGCGGCCACCCGCGCTCGATGGCCTGCCATCGGTCCAGTCATCGTTCAACACCCTCCAAGTTCTCCGGATCAAGCCCCCATGACGGTGGGAACTTGGACCATCAATGCTGACAAACCAGGCCGAAGCCCACGGCCGAACCGGGACAGACTCAGCCGTTCCACAGCCACGGTTGACGCGGCCCATCGACGACGCTATGTTCTTCTCGCATCGAGTAAGACTCACAGAGAGAAGGACACGGGATGGACGAGGCGAGGTTCCTGGCCGGCTACGACCCGCGGCGCTATCCCGCGGTCGCTGTCACCGTCGACGTGGTCGCGCTGACGATCCGTGACGGCAAGCTCTGCGTGCTGCTCGTCGAGCGCGGCGCCCCACCCTTCGCCGGCCAGCGCGCTCTCCCCGGCGGCTTCGTCAAGGAGGAGACCCTCGACGAAGCCGCGCTCCGGGAGTTCGCCGAGGAGACCGGGCTGACACCCGGACAGGGCGAGCTGGACCGGGTTCACCTGGAGCAGCTCAAGACCTACGGCAACCCGGACCGCGACCCCCGGATGCGGGTCATCTCGGTCGCCTACCTCGCCTTCGCCCCGCGGCTGCCGGAGCCGACCGCCGGCTCCGACGCCGCGCGGGCCTACTGGGTGCCGGTCGACGAGGCCAAGGACCTGGCCTTCGACCACGACGACGTGCTCGCCGACGGCCTCGAACGCGCCCGGGACAAGCTCGAGTACACCCCGCTGGCCACCGCCTTCACCGACGCGGAGTTCACGATCAGCGAGCTCAGGCACGTGTACGCCGCCGTCTGGGGCGAGGAGCTGCACGCCGGGAACTTCCATCGCAAGGTGCTGAGCGTGCCGGGCTTCGTGGAGGCCACCGGGCAGACCACCGCCCGCGGCGGGGAGCGCGGCGGGCCGCGGGCCAAGCTCTACCGGGCCGGCGACGCTCGCCTGCTGCACCCGGCGCTGCTCCGGCCGACCAGGGAGGACCGGGTGAGATGACCACGACGCAGAAGCGGCCGCGCCACTACCGGGGACGTCACCGCCGCACGTGGAGGCGGCGGAACCGATGAGCGCGCTCCGCAGCACCCAGCGATGGGACACGAGCGCCTTCGACGAGGCGCTGCCGCGGATCATGGCGGCG
Organism: Actinoplanes sp. NPDC024001; assembly: GCF_040638955.1. NCBI lineage: Bacteria > Bacillati > Actinomycetota > Actinomycetes > Micromonosporales > Micromonosporaceae > Actinoplanes > Actinoplanes sp. NPDC024001. The sequence goes on along the minus strand of NZ_JBEZZB010000069.1, from coordinate 42,423 downwards.
AAACGGTTCAGTGATCTCTCCACTGCGGGCATGGAGCCTGCACAGGCGTACCGGAAATGGGTGAAGCTGGTCCACCCGGACACCGTGGGCGCGGCGCGGCGCGCAACCGCGACGCAGGCTTTCGCCAGGCTTTCCGCGCTGTACAACCAGCACCGCGAGAGCGAGCGGCACCGGGAACGCGACAGCGAGCAGCGGCCCGGGCACCACAGCGAGCAAGCCCGGCAAAGCGAGCACGACCAGCAGAGCGGGCAGGGCCGGCAGAGCGGGCAGGGCCGGCAGGCACGGCAGAGCGGGCGGGGCCGGCAGGCACGGCAGAGCGGGCACGACCCGCAGGGCCGGCAGGCAGGGCAAAGCGGGCACGACCCGCAGGGCCGGCAGCGGACCCTGCGGACGCCGACCGGCATCTATCGGATCGAGGACACTTTCGCCTCCGGCGACCTCGCCGATCTCTACGCGACCGACACCGATGCCCTGCTCAAGATCCCGCGCGATCCGGCCGACAGCGACCTCATGCAGACCGAGGCCGACGCCCTCCGCAGACTGCGGACGGACGGCGATCCGCGGTTCCGCGCCTACGCCCCGAAGCTGCTCGAAACCTTCACCCACGAGGACCGCGAGCACCGCAGACGCACGATCAACGTGATCAAACACCAGCGCGGGATGCGGCCGCTCAACGAGACGGAAACGCTGAGCGACAGCATCTGGATCTGGCGCAAACTGCTCGTCGCGCTCGGCTGGGCGCACCGCGCCGGCGTCGTGCACGGCGCGATTCTGGAGCCGCACATCCTGATCCACCCCGAACATCGGGGGCTGGTTCTCATCGATTGGTGCTACTCCGGGCATCGACCGAAGGCGATAGTGAAGGCGAGGGAAATCGCCTACCCGCCGGAGGTGCTGACCGACCGGATCGCCACCGAAGCCACCGACATCTACATGGCCACCGGCCTGATGGTGCGGCTGCTGAACGACGACATGCCCGCGCGACTGCGCAGATTCGCCGCCGGCTGCATGTATCAAGCGCCGCGGATGCGGCCTCAGGATGCCTGGGCGCTCCTGGCCGAACTGGACGAAATCATCGGGATCTGAGGAGGACGACAATGGGCAGCGGACGTTGGTCCACCGATGTCTACACCGCGGCAGCCGACTACCGGGCCGCGCGCGGGCAGAGCGCGTTCGCGTACAGCGACGGCGGCGCCCGCACGGTGCACCCCGAGCTGGACCCGCAGGGAGTTTTCATGCGGGAGAGCCGGGATTCCGACGAGCACCCGTTCAGCACGCCGATCGCCGTCCTCTTCGACGTGACCGGTTCGATGGGGAACGTGCCGCGGGTGCTGCAGACCAAGCTGCCGCAGCTGCTGGGCCTGTTGACCAGGAAGAACTACGCGATCGACCCGCAGATCATGTTCGGTGCGATCGGCGACGCCACGTGTGACCGGGCGCCGCTGCAGATCGGCCAGTTCGAGTCGGACAACCGGATGGACGAGGACCTGGCCCGGATCGTCCTCGAAGGCGGCGGTGGCGGGCAGAAACACGAGTCCTACGAGCTGGCGCTCTACTTCATGGCCCGGCACACCGTCCTGGACTCGATGATCAACCGGGGGCGGCGCGGTTATCTCTTCCTGATCGGCGACGAGATGCCGTACCCGTTCGTCAAGCCGCGCGAGGTGAAGGCGGTCATCGGCGACGACCTGCCCCGGAAGATCAGCGTCGAAGACATCGTCGCGGAGCTCCGCCGCAAGTACGACATCTACTACATCCTCCCGACGGCGGCCGGCTGGGGCGGCGACAAGGAGGTGCTGGGCCGCTGGAAATCGCTGCTCGGGCAGAACGTCCTGGAACTCGACGACCTGGACGCGGTCTGCGAGACGATCGCGCTGACCGTCGGCCTCGGCGAGGACGCCATCGACCTGGACGAGGGCATCGCCGACCTGTCCGACGTCGGTTCGGCGAAGGGCGGCTCGGTCGGGCGGGCGCTGTCCCGGCTGCAGCGCAACCCGATCGTGCGGGACGCCCCGTTCGAGATCACCGCCGGCCCCGGCGGCAACCAGCGGTTGTGACGGACCACATCGCCGTCGTCGATCTGGGTTACGGCGACGCCGGCAAGGGCACGGTCGTCGACACGCTGTGCCTCGAGCACAGGATCAACGCGGTCATCCGGTTCAACGGCGGAGCGCAGGCCGCGCACAACGTGATCACCGAGGACGGCCGGCATCACACGTTCGCCCAGTTCGGCTCGGGCACGCTGCGTGGGGTGCCGACCCACCTGACCCGCTTCTGCGTGGTCGACCCACTCGCGCTGGCCGCCGAGGCGCGGGCGCTCGGCAACCCGTTTCACCTGCTCACGGTCGATGGCGACGCCCTGCTCGCCACTCCGTGGCATCGCGCGGCGAACCACCGCAGGGAGGTCAGGCAGCGTCACGGTTCGTGCGGCATGGGCGTCGGCGAGACGATGGCGTACGCGCTGAGCACCCCGGACGCCCCCAGGGTTGCCGACACCCTCTCGCCCCGTCGCCTGCGGCACCGGCTGTCCGCCGTCCGCGACGCTCTCGGCGACTGCGAGGAGTCCCTGGACGACGTGGTCGACGCCTTCACCGCGTTCGGCCGGACGGTCCGGATCGTCGGCGGCGACTTCACCGACCGCCTGCTCGCCGGGGGCCCGTGCGTCTTCGAGGGCGCGCAGGGGGTGCTGCTCGATGAGTGGCGCGGCTGGCACCCGCACACGACCTGGTCCACCACCACGTTCGACAACGTGGCCGCGCTCTGCCCGTCGTTCCGGCGGCTCGGGGTGGTGCGCACCTACACCACCCGGCACGGGGCGGGTCCGTTCGTCACCGAGGCGCCCGACCTGGATCTGCCGGAGGCGCACAACGGCCGGGACACCTGGCAGGGCGAGTTCCGGGTGGGCCATTTCGACGCGGTCGCCCACCGGTACGCCGTGGAGGTGGCCGGCGGCGTCGACGCGCTGGCGGTCACCCACCTCGACGCGCCGGAGCGCTGTGCCGGGTTGCGGGTGTGCACGTCGTACCGGGTCGACGGCGAGATCTGGGACCGGATCGATCCCGGTCCGCCACGCGACCTGGAACACCAGGAAAGCCTCACCCGGCGGCTGTTCCGGGCTCGCCCGGACAATCTGCACCGGCCCGAAGATTGGATTGCCGAGATCAGCGACCGGCTCGGTGCACCGACAATTCTTCAGTCACACGGCCCCCGCTCGGCGGATAAGATTTACCCGGCGAATCCATGGATAAACATCACGTCGAATGCGATCGCTGCACCGGCGCTGACCTGGGAGTATGCGTAAAGGCCATTTTAGGTTTGCCTTACCTGACCGCGCTTAGGACTGCCTTACCTAAGGATACGAACCTTTAACAGCAACATCATTAAACGACATGGAAATTGCTCCGGAACGGAGTTATGGTCGGCGGGAGGCCGATAAACCATCGAGGGAGCTGGTAACCATGACGCAGATGATGAACATGCCGCGCGTGCAGACCTGTACCGTCGCCGAATGCGGCTACAACCATGACGGCTGTACCGCCTTCGCGATCACCATCGGCAGCATGAGCACCGCCGAGTGCGACACCTTCATCAACTCGGGCGAGCAGGGCGGCATGGGTGTGGCCACCGCTCAGGTCGGCGCCTGCAAGCGGGCCGACTGCAAGTACAACGAGAACCTGGAGTGCCGTGCCCCGGCGATCACCGTGGGCGCCTCCGCCGACAAGGCCGACTGCTTGACCTACGAGCGCAGCTGAGTCGCCACGTCTTTCGAGCCCGCCGCCCCTCGCCGGGGTAGCGGGCTCGTTGCGTGTCTGCGCCCCACGTCGTACGTCCTACCAGGAAATACGCTTCCGGTCGTATTGCCCGCCCGTCGAGCCGGATCGATGCTGAGGCGGTGCGAACCACTTACCGAATTCTCGCCATGCTCATCGCGCTCGGCGTCGTCGTCCAGGCCGCCGTGATCGCCGGCGCCTGGTTCCTGGTCCTCAACGACCTCGACTCCGGCACGGTCCTGGACAAGAACTCCGAGAACAACTGGGCGCACGTCGCGCACGGCCAGATCGGCGTCATGGTGATGCCGCTGCTCGCCCTGCTCCTGCTGATCGTGTCGTTCTTCGCCCGCGTCCCGGGCGGCGTGAAGTGGGCCGCGATCACTCTCGGCGTGACGATTCTGCAGGTCGTGCTGGCCTTCGCCGGCTTCGCCGCCCCGATCGTGGGCCTGCTGCACGGTGTCAACGCGTTCGCCGTCGCCGGGGTCGCCGGGGTCGCCGCCCGCAAGGCCCGCGAGGCCGGAACCACGGTTCCGGCTGAGCCGGCCACCGTCTCCTGAGGACATGCGCACCAGCGTCCGGGCCGCCATCGCCTCGGTGGCGGCCCTCGTCGTGCTCGGCCCGCTCGCCTGGTTCTGGTACGACAGCCTGGTCCCCGGCACCTACGACATGGCCGCCATGGGCTATCCCGACTACGGCGGCGGACCGGCCGCGGCACACCGGCACAGCGACGGGATCAGCGTCGCTGACCTGCGTGGACCGTCCGGCACCCCGGCGGTCGACGTCACGCTGACCGCCCGGCAGGACGGCGAGCGCTACACCCTCAACGGCTCCTCACCCGGCCCGGAGATCCGGGCCGAGCGGGGTGACCTGATCCAGGTGACGCTGGTCAACGAGTCGGTGCCGGCCGGGGTGACCCTGCACTGGCACGGCGTCGACGTGCCCAACGGTGAGGACGGCGTCGCCGGCATCACCCAGGACGCGGTCGCGGTCGGCGGGCGGCACGTCTACCGGTTCGTCGCGCGGGACGCGGGCACCTACTGGTACCACTCCCACCAGGTCTCCCACGAGCAGGTCCGGGGCGGGCTGTTCGGCGCGCTGATCATCTCTGCCGGTCCGGACGACCCGGTCGTGCAGGTGCACACCTATCAGGGGCGCCGCACGATCAACGGGAAGCCGGGCGTCTCCGAGTTTCCGGCCGCTGCGGGTACGCCGGTGCGGGTCCGTGTGATCAACACGGATGCCGGGCCGATCCGGGTCTGGGTGAGCGGGGCGGCGTACCGAATAGTCGCCGTGGACGGCCGTGACCTGCACCAGCCCACACCGGTCACCGGCAAGGCCGTGCTGGTCACGGCCGGCGGCCGGGTCGATCTGGCATTCACCGCGCCGGGCCGGGTGGACGTCGGCGGTGGCGCCGCCGCCGGACCGGGCGAGGCCTCCCCGGAGCCGCGCGAGCTTGTCGACCTTCTGTCGTACGGGTCACCGGCGCCCCTCGGGTTCGATCCGGGGCGGGCGTCGCGGAACTTCGACTACCGGATCGGGCGGCGGATCGGCTTCCTCGACGGCAGGCCCGGCATGTGGTGGACCGTGAACGGCCGGCTCTTCCCGGACATCCCGATGTTCATGGTCCGCACCGGCGACGTGGTCCGGATGACGCTCCGCAACGTCAGCGGCGAGGTGCACCCGATGCACCTGCACGGCCACCACGCCGTGGTGCTCAGCCGCAACGGGGTGGCCGCCACCGGCAGCCCGTGGTGGATCGACTCGCTCGACGTGGCCGACGGGGACCGCTACGAGATCGCGTTCGTCGCCGACAACCCGGGCATCTGGGCGGATCACTGCCACCACCTGGAGCACGTCCCGGAGGGGCTGAACGCCCACCTGGCCTATGCGGACGTCAGCACGCCGTACCGGGTAGGGGGTGAGGCCGGCAACGTGCCGGAGTGACCGGCAGGCCTTTCGCACCCGAGCCGCGACCGGTCTCGCACTTCTCCGCCCGCACAGTGGTCGACGCGGCGCCGTTCGGCGCCGCTGTCGACGAGAGGTGGATGGATGAAGCGCGGGATCTTCGCGGGTGCTCTGGCGGCGCTGGCGATCGCGGGCGTGAGCGCCTACGCGCTGCCCACCGGAACGGCGGAGTGGGCGCCGGTCACCTACGGGCTGACCGCGAACCCGGAGACGGTGGTGCCCGCCGTCGTCTCGCCCGCCCAGCCGGCGCGGGTCGTCACCACCACCCTGGACGCGGACGGCCGGCCGGTCGTCACGGTCGCCGAGGCTACCGACCGGGCCGGCGCGACCGGTCTGGTCCGCGAGGCGCAGCGGGACCGGAACACCGTCGGCGTCGAGATCGACGCCGTGGTCAAGACGCTCGGCGAGACCGACCGCTACCGGTCGTTGCAGTGGGACATGGACACCCTGCGGGTGCCGGCCGCCTGGCAGCGGTCGACCGGCGCCGGCGTGACGGTCGCGGTGATCGACACCGGGGTGGACGCCGCGCACGAGGACCTGGCCGGCCGGGTGCTGCCCGGATATGACGCGATCGCCGGCACCGCGGGTGTCAGCACCGACGAGAACGGCCACGGCACCCACGTGGCCGGCACCGTCGCGGCGTCGACCGGCAACGGCATCGGCATCTCGGCCGTCGCCCCGGACGCGAGCATCCTGCCGGTCAAGGTGATGGGCCGGAACGGCTCGGGATACATGTCCGACGTGGCCGAGGGCATCGTCTGGGCCGTCGACCACGGCGCCCGGGTGATCAACATGTCCCTCGGGTCGAGCGGGCAGACCGGGACGGTGAGCACCGCGATCGGGTACGCCCGCAGCAAGAACGTCGTCGTGGTGGCCGCCGCGGGGAACAGCCGCGCGGCCGGTAGCCCGGTGAACTACCCGGCGGCGGACGAGGGCGTGATCGCGGTGGCGGCCACCGACTCGGCCGACGCGGTGGCGAGTTACTCCAACGCCGGTGGCTACGTGGACGTGGCCGCGCCGGGCAGCGGGATCGTCAGCACCTATCCGACGGCTCGGCACGCCCCCGGTTACGGGCGGCTCTCGGGTACGTCGATGGCCGCGCCGCACGTGGCGGCGGTCGCGGCGCTGCTGGTGGCGCAGCGTCCGGGGATCACGCCGGACGAGGTGGAGAGCGTGCTGAAGACGTCCGCCGTGGATCTGGGCAGCGCGGGCCGGGACGACGACTACGGCTACGGGCGGATCGACGCGGCGGCGGCGCTGGAGGCGGCCGCGCCGGCTGTGGAGCCGACGACGGCCGCGCCCACGACCGAGCCCACGATGCCGTCGCCGGAGCCCACGACGCCGTCAGCCGAGCCCACCATGCCGTCGCCGGAGCCCACCACACCGTCGGCGGAGCCCACCTCGCCGTCGCCGGAGCCGACCAGCGCGTCGCCGGAGCCCAGCGCGTCGGAGACGCCCGCGCCCGCTCCGGTCCGGATCGCGATCACCGCGGACGTCGCCACCCAGCGGGTCACCTACGGCACCGAGGCCGCGACCACGTTCACCGTCGCCGGCGACGAGGCGGCCTGGGCGGACAAGCCGGCGTCGATCTGCGTCGCGCCGGCCGGCGAGGCCTGGACCTGCGCCCCGGTGCGGACCACCGTGGACGGCACCTACACCGACACCCGCACCGCGACCGGCGCCTTCCGGGTCCGGCTGGTCGTCACCGCGGGCGACGCCAACACCGGTGCGTCGGCGACGGCGACCCGGACGGTGAAGGCGGCGGCGACGGTCACCCGCGTCGCGAAGGGCACCCTCGCCGTGCAGGTCACCGGCGCCGCCGGGCAGACGATGACCCTGCAGCGCTACGCCGCCGGCCAGTGGACCGCGGTCGAGACGTTCCCCACCGAGGCGGAGCGGACCATCACCGGTCTGGCCGGCGGGGCCACGTACCGGATCGTGGTGGCCGGCACCGCCACCGTGCAGGGCGTGACCAGCGGCTCGGTGCGCGCCTGACCCGCGGGCCTCGCGAGGCGGAAACGCCTCGCGAGGCGGCAGCGACCACCAGTACTCTCGGGTCATGCGGTGGCAGCAGCGATTTCGTGACCCCCGGCCGGTAACCGGCCGCGGGGTTGACGACCTGCGCTGACAGCTCGCCAGGTCTCCGCGGGCACGGCCGGGGGAAGTCGATCATCTTCCGCCCACACCGTTCTGGAGGCCTCTGATGTCACACCGCACCTATCTCACTGCTGACCAGCTCACCCGTGCACTTCACCTGCGCGATCTGACCGACCCGGCGCAGGGCGCGCACGCGGTCCAGATCCTTCTCGACGCGGTCGTCACCGCGTTGCGCACCACCTGGGGCAGCACCGTCCGGCTCGTGCGCAACTCGCCCGTCGTGTCGGTGCGCGAGAACTACGACCGGCTCGGCTACAACGCCCACGACGTCACCCGGGACCGCCGCTACACCCGCTACGTCAGCCCGACGGCGATGCTGCGCAGCCACATGAGCGCCGAGATGCCCACCGCGCTCGAGGACTACCGGGATCGCACCGGCGTGGACGAGCTGATCGTCGCGCCGGGCCCGGTCTACCGGCGCGACGTGGTCGATCGCCACCACGTCGGCGAACCGCACCAGGTGGATCTCTGGCGGATCCGGGACGCTGGGGAGACCGGCGACGGCGAGATGCTCCGGATGATCGGCCTGGTGGTCGGCGCGGTCCTGCCGGGTGCGGAGTGGACGGTCTCCGACGTCACGCATCCCTACACCGTTGGCGGGCGGCAGATCGACGTGCGGCACCACGGCCAGTGGCTGGAGCTCGCCGAGTGCGGGCGCATCCACCCGGACGTCCTGCGCGGCTCGGGCCTGGACCCGCGGCGCTGGTCGGGACTGGCGCTCGGCATGGGACTGGAGCGCGCGCTGATGCTGCGCAAATCCGTCCCGGACATCCGGTATCTGCGGGCCGAGGATCCCCGGATCGCCGCGCAGATGCTCACCCTGGATCCGTGGCAGCATGTCTCACCGCTGCCGTCGGCCAGACGCGACATCTCCGTGGTCGTGTCGGCCGACGAGGACGAGGAGACCCTGGGCGACCGGATCCGCACCGCGCTCGGCGCCGACGCGGACGTCGTGGAGTCGGTCGAGGTGCTCAGCCGCACCTCCCACGAGTCGCTGCCCGGCGCCGCGCGAACCCGCCTGGGAACACTCCCCGGCCAGGTCAATCTGCTGGTGCGGATCGTCCTGCGGCCGATCGACCGCACCCTCGGCTCGGACCAGGCCAACGCGATCCGCAACACGATCTACCGTGCGGTGCACGAAGGACCCGTGCTGGAGCTGATCTGAGCAAACCTAGAGGTACATGCCGCCGATCACGGTTTCCTGTTTCGGCACGGTGACCGGTGCGGCGCCGGTCTTGAGGGCGAACAGCTCGGCGAGGGTGGCGCCGTCCGGCCCGACGCCGTCGGCCGTGCCCAGCCAGGCGACCGCCTCGGCGTACGACAACCGGCCCACCTCGATGCTGGCCAGGCACCGTCCCGGCCGGACCACGGCGGGGTGCAGCGCGGACAGGTCCTCGTTCGTGGTGATCGCGATCAGGGCGTTGCGGCCCTGCCCGAGCAGCCCGTCGGTGAGGTTGAGCAGCCGGGACAGTGCCTGCCCGGCGCTGGCCTTGGCCTCGCCACGGATCAGCTCGTCGCAGTCCTCCAGCATCAGCAGCCGCCACTTGGGGCCGCCGTCGTCGCTGCCCAGCGCCACGTTCATCAGATAGGCCGGGTCGGCGAAGAGCCGCTCCGGGTCGAGCACGCAGTCCACCTGGCACCAGAACCGCCACTGCTGGGCCAGGGCCCGCAGCGCGGTGGTCTTGCCGGTGCCGGGCTCGCCGTGCAGCAGCAGGAGACGGCCGTTGACCGACGAGGCGTCGATCGCCATCAACCGCTCCAGGGTGTCGGCGACCGGACCGGAGTAGTTGCGGCGGATCTCCGGCCACGGGGTCGCGCCGATCTCCCGCTCGATCCGGCGCGGCCCGTGCGGGCCCTGGTGCCAGAACCCGATCGGCACGCTCTCCGGGACCGGCTCGGGCTCGTCGCAGGCGTCCGCGATGGCCTCGGCCAGCACCCGGTCGGCCAGCTCGGCGCTGATCGCGGTGACCTCGACCCGGGCCCGCCGGCTCTGCTTCCACCGGGTGACGTGCAGCGACCAGCCGTCGCCGACGCTGAGCCGGCCGTGGCCGTCGTCGTCCTTCGCCTCCCGGACCAGCCGGGCGTCCGGGATCGTCAGCGGCGCGTCGGCACGCAGGTTCTCCAGGTATTTCGTCCGCCCGAACGGCTCGCGCCCGGTAACGAACGCGTCGAGGGCCAGCAGGTCGACGACGTCCACCAGCCGGTCGTCGTCGTCGACGGAGCCGGCCAGCGGCAGGGCGAAGGCCGGGCGGCCGGCGGACCGGTCCACGGACTGGTGCGGTACACGCATCTGTCCATGATCCGAGCCGACCGGCCGATCAGCATCTCGTTTTCCCACGGTCGAGTGCCGTGATTCACCGTCGGGTCAGGACGAACACCGGAATGAGGCGGTCGGTCTTGGTCTGGTACTCCGCGTACGGCGGGTAGGCGGCGACCGCCCGCTCCCACCAGACCTCCCGCTCGTCGCCGGAGACCTCGCGGACCTCGTAGTCGTGCTTCTCCGCCCCGTCCTGCAACTCGACGTGCGGGTTCTTGCGGATGTTGTGGACCCACACCGGGTTCTTCGGGGCGCCTCCGAGCGACCCGACCACGGCGTACTCGCCGTCGTGCTCGACACGCATCAGCGCGGTCTTGCGCAACAGCCCGGTCTTCGCACCGACCGACGTCATCACGATGATCGGCTTGCCCATGATCGTGTTCGCCGTGGCGCCGTCGGTCGCCTCGTACTTCTCGGCCTGCTCGCGGGCCCAGTCGGAGGAGCTGGGCGCGTACTCACCAGTCAGCGGCATGATCCCGAGTCTATGGCCGCACCCTGACCGCTACCCAGCACAGCCCGGATCGCACTGCGCCGCGATCACCTTCGAAAGGTGCGACAACTTCTTCTCAGCACGTTGACGATGGCCCTGGGCGTGGCCGGGGTGCCCGCGAGCGCCCAGGCGGACGAGGCGGAACCGGTACGCACCGTGGTCACCTCGTTCGACGGCGAGGGGCGGCCGGTGTTCACCGTGCACGAGTCGGCCGGCGGGGCGCGGGCGGCGAGCCTGGAAGGGGTGGAGACCGACGTCCCGGTGCGGGCACTGGCCGGCACCGACCCGTACCGAAGCTCGCAGTGGAATCTCGCGAAGGTCGGCGCGACCGCTGTGTGGCCGCGCTCCACCGGAGCGGGCGTCACGGTCGCCGTGATCGACACCGGGGTGCAGGGCAGCCATCCGGACCTGGCCGGCAAGGTGCTCACCGGCTACGACACGATCCGGGACGTCGCGGGCGGCAACACCGACCCGAACGGGCACGGCACCCACGTGGCCGGCACGATCGCCGCGGTGACCGGCAACGGCGTCGGGGTCGCCGGCGTCGCCCCCGGCGCCAGGATCCTGCCGGTGAAGGCGCTCGCGGCCGACGGCAGCGGCTGGATGTCGGACACCGCCGAGGGGATCGTCTGGGCCGCGGACCACGGCGCCCAGGTGATCAACCTGTCGCTGGGCACGCACGAGCAGCTCGGCGCGGTGACCGCCGCGATCGCCTACGCCCGCGGCAAGGGGGTCACCGTGGTGGCCGCCGCCGGCAACGAGCGGACCAAGGGCAGCCCGGTCAGCTATCCGGCGGCCGACCCGGGCGTCATCGCGGTGGCCGCCACCGACGCCGCCGACCGGTACGCGTACTACTCCAACGCGGGCGGCTACGTCGACCTCGCGGCGCCCGGCAGCGAGATCCTCAACACCTATCCGACGAACGTGCGGCGCAGCGGGTACGGCGCGATGAGCGGCACCTCGATGGCCGCGCCGCACGTGGCGGCCGCCGCCGCGCTGCTCAAGGCCTACCGGCCGGCGCTCACCCCGGACCAGATCGAGCACACGCTGGAACGCACCGCGGTGGACCTCGGAGCCCGCGGGCCGGACCGTGACTACGGCAGCGGGCGTCTCAGCGTCGCCGCGGCGTTCGCCTCGCTCGGCCAGCGGGTCGTCACCGACGTCAGCGCGCGGACGGTCGCCTACGGCACGCGTACCAGCACGACCTTCACCGCGAGCGTCGAGGGCCGGCGGCTGGCCGGCCGGGCGGCCTCGGCCTGCGTCTCGGCCGGCGGCGGGGCCTGGCGCTGCTCCCCGGTGACGACCGACGCGGCCGGGCGGTACACCCTGGTCCGCACCGCGACCGGCGCGTTCCGCGCCCGTCTCTACCTGCCGGCCGCCGCGGGCTCGGCGGCGGCCTCCGCCACCGCGAGCTACGGCGTGCAGGCCCGGGTCACCGCGGTGCGCTCCGGCAACGGCGCCATCACGGTACGGGTGAGCGGCGCCACCGGCCAGCGGATGTCCGTCCAGCGCTACTCGAAGAAGCGCTGGACGACCGTGCGGACCTACGCGGCGGTCCCCTCCCGCAAGGTGACCAAGCTGGTCCGGGGCGGGACGTACCGGGTGGTGCTGGCGAGCACGCCGGCCGTGCGCGGCACGACCAGCGCCAGGGTCCGGGCCTGACGCCGCACCCGAACCGCAACCCGACGGTCCCCGGAAAGCACTTCTCCCGCTGGACCTTTGCCGATGTACGCGGGACCCCACCGAGCTAAGGACGGCACGTGCGGCGACTTCTCACCGGCACCCTCGCGGTGGCCACGGCGGCGACTCTGGGCGCCTTCGCCCTCCCCACCGGGAGCCAGGCGTTCAGCCCGGTCTCGTACCGGGTGGTCACCACCACCCTGGACGCGAGCGGCCGGCCGGTGTTCAGCGTCCGCGAGACGACCTCCCCGCCGGTGAGCGTCGCGTCGCGCACCGGGGCCGGCGTGGAGGTCGACGTCCCGGTCCGCGCGACGGGTTCCGACCCGTACCGGGGCGAGCAGTGGGACCTCGACGCGATCGGGGTCGCCACGGCCTGGCGGCAGTCGACCGGCGCCGGCGTGACCGTGGCCGTGATCGACACCGGGGTGGACGGCAACCACCCGGACCTGGCCGGCCAGGTCCTGACCGGCTACGACGCGATCCGGAACACGGCCGGGGGCAACACCGACGCGAACGGGCACGGCACCCACGTCGCCGGCACCATCGCGGCCGCCACCGGCAATGGGAGGGGCGTCGCCGGGATCGCCCCGGACGCGAGGATCCTGCCGGTGAAGGCGCTCGGCGCCGACGGCAGCGGCTGGATGTCGGACACCGCCGAGGGCATCGTCTGGGCCACCGACCACGGCGCCCGGGTGATCAACATGTCGCTAGGCGCGCACGAGCGGACCCAGTCGGTGACCGCCGCCATCGGGTACGCCCGCCGCCAGGGCGTCACGGTCGTCGCGGCGGCCGGCAACGAGCGGGCGAAGGGCAGCCCGACCAGCTATCCGGCCGCCGACGAGGGGGTCATCGCGGTCGCCGCGACCGGCGCCCGGGGCGAGATCGCCCCGTTCTCCAACGCCGGCTCCTACGTGGACGTGGCCGCACCGGGCAGCCACGTCCTGAGCACCGTCCCCGGCGACGAGTACGCGCTGATGAGCGGCACCTCGATGGCCGCGCCGCACGTCGCGGCGGTGGCCGCGCTGCTGCTCGGCAAGGACCCGGGCCTCTCCCCCGACCAGGTCGAAGCGGCCATCGAGGGCTCCGCGGTGGACTCCGGGCCGGCCGGGTTCGACACCGACTACGGGCACGGCCGGATCGACGCGGCCGCCGCCTTCGGCGTCGAGCGGGCCGTCGAGGCGGTCCAGCCGGAGATCAGCCGCGGCGCGGCGAGCCGGTCGGTGACGTACGGAACCCGGACCGTCACCGCGTTCACCGTGCGCGCCGGCGGCGACCCGCTGGCGAACCACGCCGTGTCGGCCTGCTTCTCCGCCGCCGGTGGCTCCTGGACCTGCACGAACGCGCGGACCGACGGCAACGGGGCGGTGTCGCTCACCCGGACCGCGACCGGCGCCTTCCGCGCCCGCCTGAGCGTGCCGCAGACCGCCGTCACGGCCACCGTCGACTACACGGTCCGCGCGGTGGTCACCGCGAGCCGGGCCTGCAAGGGCGCGATCACCGTACGGATCAGCGGCGCCTCCGGGCAGAGCATGGCCGTGCAGCGCTACGTCAACAAGCGCTGGACGACCGTGAAGAAGTACCCCGCGACGGCCGCCCGGAAGGTGACCGGGCTGGTCAGCGGCGGCAGCTATCGGGTCGTGCTGGCGAACTCGGCGACGGTGCGGGGCGTGACCAGCGGCACGGTCAAGGCCTGAGTTTCCCTTGCCCGACGGGGGTGCCCGTGAGGTTTACTCATACCTCATGGGCATCATCTCCCGCGGCTTCGGCGGGCGACGTCGTGACTCGTCGCCCGACCTGCCACCCGGCCAGTACCTGACGCATGACTTCCCGGTGCTCTCCGCCGGGCCGACCCCGCGGATCCCGCTCGACCGCTGGCAGTTCTCGATCGTCACCGAGACCGGTGACAAGCACACGTGGAACTGGGACGAGTTCACCGCGCTGCCGGCCGAGGAGATCACGGTCGACATCCACTGCGTGACCAAGTGGTCCAAGCTCGGCACCGGCTGGAAGGGCGTCTCGCTGGACACCCTGCTGGAGGACGTCGAGTCGGCCGCCGACTACGCGATGGCGCACAGCTACGGCGGCTACACCACCAACGTGCCGGTCGAGGACCTGCTCGACGGCAAGGCCTGGATCGCGTACGAGTTCGACGGCGAGCCGCTGCACCCGGAGCACGGCGGGCCGGCCCGGCTGCTCATCCCGCACCTGTACTTCTGGAAGTCGGCGAAGTGGGTCAACGGGCTGCGGATGATGCCCGAGGACGAGCCCGGTTTCTGGGAGGCCGCCGGCTACCACATGTACGGCGACCCCTGGTCCGAGCAGCGCTACCACGGCGACTGACCATGCGCGACTCGTGCTTTCCCGCGGCGGAGAACCAATGAAGAACCGACGAATCAACTGGCGGGTGGCCACGGTCGCCGACGCCCGGTGGGAGACGAGTTCGGCCCGCACGCTGGTGCTCGACGTGCCCGACTGGCCGGGGCACCTGCCCGGCCAGCACGTCGACATCCGGCTGACCGCCGAGGACGGCTACTCCGCCCAGCGCAGCTACTCGATCGCCTCGGCCTGGAGCGAGGGCGGCCGGGTCGAGCTGACCGTGCAACGGCTGGCGGACGGCGAGGTCTCGCCGTACCTCACGGATGTCGTCGAGAAGGGTGACCAGCTCGAACTGCGTGGCCCGGTGGGCGGCTGGTTCGTCTGGCGGGAGAAGCAGCCGGCGCCGGTGCTGCTGATCGGCGGCGGCTCCGGTGTGGTGCCGCTGATGGCGATGATCCGGGCCCGCGGCCAGGTGCGCGGCCGGCAGCCGTTCCGGCTGATCTATTCGGTGCGCACGCCCGAGGACGCCTGTTACGCCGATGAGCTGCGCCGGCGGGTGCGCGACGATCCGGGTCTGGACGTGCATTTCGTCTACACCCGCAAGGCGCCGGAGGGCTGGCCGGTCCCGCCGAAGCGGATCGACGTGGCGACGATCAACTCGCACGGCTGGCCGCCGGACTTCCAGCCGGACTGCTTCGTGTGCGGCCCCACCTCGTTCGTCGAGACCGCCGCGGACATCCTGGTCGCTCTCGGGCACGATCCCACGAAAATCCGGACCGAGCGTTTCGGGGGCGCCTGATGAGAGGGGTGCGTGATGGAGCTGGACGGTAACTCCCTCGCCGGTGACCTGCGTGAGGTCTTCGCGGCGGACATGACGGGCGTGATCTTCACCTGTGCCGGGTGCGGTCACGCCGGCGCGGTGGCGACGCTGCGGGTGTGGGAGCCGGCGCCCGGCCTGGTCGGCCGCTGCCCGAACTGCGAGGACCCGGTCCTGCGCCTGGTCCGCACCCCGGACCGGGTCTTCCTCTGCCTCACCGGCGCCACGCGCCTGGAAATGCGGCTGGAGACCGACACCTGAGTTCGATGGCTTTCGATGAAATGCCGCCGGGGTGACAGACATGTAGGTGATGCGGGGCGGTGACCGCCCGGCATCACCTAGTCGAAGGAGCCACCTTGGCACGCGCGCCCGACGCCGCCCTCTTCGAACGTCTCTACCGCTCCTGCTACGAGGATCTGCTCCGGTACGTTCTGCGCCGCACCGGCCGGCCGGAGATCGCCGCCGACGTGGTGGCCGACACCTTCCTCATCGCGTGGCAACGGTTCGCCGCCATCCCGGCCGGCAACGGCCGTCCCTGGCTGTTCGGGGTGGCCCGTAACGTGCTGGCCAACCGGCACCGCGCGATCCGCCGCGACCATGACCTCGCCGCCCGGCTGCGCCACGAGCTCGGCGCCGCCATCGTGACCGCCCCCGAGGTACCCGCCGACATCTCCGCGGCCTTCGCCACCCTCAGCGCCGCCGACCAGGAGATCCTGCGCCTGGTCGCCTGGGAGGGACTGTCCGCCGAGGAACTGGCCGTGGCCCTCGACTGCTCGGCGAACGCCGCCCGCATCCGCCTGCACCGCCGCGCCTGGCCATCGGTGGCACGCTGGTGGCCGGCCTGGCCGCCGCCGTGGTGGCCGCCGGGGTGTGGCTGCCGGAGTCGGCCCCGGGCGGAACGGCCCCGGCGCGGGCCGCACTTCAGATCACCACCCACGACGAGTACCTCGACATCCGCATCCTCGACCCGGCCGCCGACCCGCAGCGATACCGGCAGGAACTCACGGCGCGCGGCCTCGACATCGAACTCTCGCTGGCCGCGGCCGAAGCCGGCTCGGTCGGCCGGGTGGTCTTCCAGGAGCACGACCAGGACGGCATCAAGCCGATCGAGGCACCGGGGAACTGCACCGCCAACGGCAACTGCGCCGTCGGCGTACAGGTCCCGCTCTCCTACCGCGGGCATGCCCGGATCGTCTTCGGCCGCGCCCCGCTGCCCGGCGAGTCCGTCGCGGGCGACGCACCGGTCCTCACCCCCGGGCAGACCGCCGAGCTGGACGCGCTGGTCGGCAAGCGGGTGTCCGAGGTGCGCCGCCGGTTGAGCGCGAACGGGCAGACCGCCGGCTACCGGGTCGGCCCGAAGTCGCTGGAGACGCCCGCCTCGGAACTGCCCGGCACGTGGATCGTGTTCGACGTGGCGCCGCTCGCCGGCGGCGTCGTGGTGATCTGGGCGTCGCCGGACGGCACCGAGCCGGACTACGCGGACGACGTGCCGGTTCCGGCCGCGACCAGCTAGCCGTCCACGCTGAGGAGCAGGGCCTGCTCCGGCGCCAGCAGTGGCACGGGCAGGCCCACCTCGGCGAGCACCCGGCCGGGCAGCGTCACCGAGCCGGCGGCCAGCCACGCCGGCGGGGCGTCCTGGACCACCCGGGGCGGTGTGCCGATCGGCCGGACCGTGTAGAGCCGGTCCGGGTCGAGGCCGGGGAACCGCACCGGCGGCGGCAGCGCGACCGTCGGCGAGCCCACGGTGACCAGGGCGAAGACCGCCTGCGTGCGGTCCTGGGCGACCACACCGTGCAGGTGGTCGCCGGCGCGGACCACCCGGCCGGAGTGCAGCAGCGGGCGCAGCCGCTTGTGCTCGGCGACCCACGCGGCGATCCGAGCCCGCTCGGCGGGCGTGGCGGCGGTCAGGTTCCACTCGATGCCGGCGCTGCCGAACAGGGCGGTGGCCAGGCGGAACCCGAGATCCGAGGTACGCCCGGTGACGTGCGCGGTGCCCGCGCCCAGGTGCCCGCCGAGGTATTCCGGCGGGATCAGCACACTGGTCCACCGCTGGATCCGCTGCCGGTCCAGCGGATCGTTGGTGTCCGAGGTCCAGAACCGGTCGACCAGGTCGAGGATGCCGAGGTCGATGCGGGCCCCGCCGGAGGCGCAGCTCTCGATCTCCACGTGCGGGAATCTCGCCCGCAGCGCGGCGAGCAGGCGGTACAGCGCGGTGGTCTGCCGGTGCGCGACCCCGGGCACCAGCAGGTCCCGGTTGTGGTCCCACTTCAGGAAGGCGATCGGGTACTCGGTGAGCAGCGCGGAGATCCGGGTGAGCAGATAGTCGTAGGCCTCGGGCACGCTCAGGTCGAGGACCCGCTGCCAGCGCCAGGTCGGGCCGTGGTCGAGGATCCAGTCCGGGTGGGCGGCGGCCAGCCTCGAATCCGGGCTGATCATCTCGGGTTCGACCCAGAGGCCGAAGTCCATGCCGTTGCGACGGACCCGGGAGATCAGCGGGTGCAGACCGTCCGGCCACACCGCGGGGTCGACGTGCCAGTCGCCGAGGGCGCGTTTGTCGTCGCGGCGGCCGGTGAACCAGCCGTCGTCCAGGACGAAGCGCTCGACGCCGACGGCCGCGGCGGCGTCGGCCAGGTCGCTGAGCACGCTGAGATCCTGGTCGAAGTAGACCGCCTCCCAGGTGTTCAGCACCACCGGGCGCGGCAGGCGCAGCGGCGAACGGGCGCGGATCCACGGGTGCAGACGGTCGGAGAGGCCGTCGACGCCGGTCTCCGAGAAGACCGCGACGAGCCAGGGCGTCTCGTAGGAGGAACCCGGCGCCAGGCGGATCTCGTCCGGGGCGAGCAGTTCGCCGGCGCCGAGGACGCTGTGGCCGAGCGCGGAACGTTCCGCCCAGATCCGCTTGTCGCCGCTCCACGCCAGGTGGATCGCCCAGACCCGGCCGCGCCGGAAGTCGAAGCCGGGCTCGCCGGCCATCAGCAGGAACGCGTCGTCGTGACCGGGGCGGCCGTGCCGGCTCTCCCGGCTCCATACGCCGTGCCGCAACGGGCCACGCTGCGGCTGCCGCTCGTGCGACCACAGCCCGGTGAAGTCCAGCAGCTCCGAGGCCTCGGCGGCCAGAGGGAGCACGACGTCGAGCCCCGGCACCCCGACCGGAGCGGGACCACGGTTGGTCAGGCGGTGCCGGATCCGCAGCACGCCTTCCGGCGACAACTCCAGCTCCGTCCGCACCTCCAGCGTGGAATCGGGGCTCGCACACCGTACGACTGCGGTGTTGCCGTCGGCGTGGGCACTGACCAGCCGGAACTCGGCCTGCAGGGCCGGCCGGCCGGTCCATCCCTCGAAGAGGGATGGCAGCAGCGACAACCGCAACGGTACGTCGATGGAGCTCGGCGGAACGGCCGGGACGAGGGCGTCGGCCAGCGCGTCGAGCGGGACGTCCCCGAGGTCGGCGCCCCAGTGCAGGATCGCGGGAACGGCGGCGCCGCGGGCGTCCAGCACGAGGCTGGCGCCCGCGGCGCGCAGGTGGAGCACGGTCACTCGGCGACCGGGATGGACTGGGACTTGAGGGTGTCGACGGTCGAGGTCTGCGCGCCCTTGAGCGCGTCGACCAGGGTGCCGCTGCCGGAGACGGCCTTCTTGAAGCCGTCCGAGGCGCTGGCGTAGGTGGAGGTCATCGTCGGTCCCCAGACGAAGTCGGGCGCGACCTGGGTGGAGGCCTGCGCGAAGACATCGTAGATCTTCTGACCGCCGTAGAACGCCACTCCCTCTTTCAGGGCGGGCAACGATGCGCCGGCCTTGGTCGCCGGGTAGAGCTGCGCCTCCTTGTTCAGCAGGGTCAGCGCCTCCTCGGAGGTGTTCAGCCAGAGCGCGAACTTCGCCGCCTCGTACGGGTGCTTCGAGCCCTTGAAGACGGCGGTCGACGAGCCGCCCCAGTTACCGGCGACCGTGCCGCCCGAGGTCCACTGCGGCATCGGCGCGACCGCCCACTTGCCGGATGTGTCCGGCGCACCCGACATGATCGAGTTGGCGCCCCACACCGCGGACACCCAGGTCCACGCCTTGCTGGTGTTGTAGGCGTTGTCCCACTCGGTGGTCCACGGCGGCACCGTCGAGACCAGCTTCTTGTCGAGCAGGCCCTGCCAGTAGTTCGCCACCTTGGTGGTGTTCTCGTCGGTCATGCTGACGGTCCACTTCGAGCCGTCGTTGCCGAACCAGCGGCCACCCGCCTGCCAGGCCAGACCGGCGAACTGGTTGATGTCGCTCTGCGAGAAGTTGGTGATGTAGCCGCCGGCGGCCTTCACCTTCTCGGCCGCCGCCGCGTACTCGTCCCAGGTGGTCGGCACCGGGATGTTGTTCTTCTCGAACAGGTCCTTGCGGTAGAACAGCGCCATCGGGCCGGCGTCCTGCGGGATGCCGAAGACCGAGTTCTCCTCACCGAAGGTGACCTGGTTCCAGGTCCACTCGACGAACTGGTCCTTCGCGGCGGTCACCTCGGTGCAGTCGGCCAGGTTCAGCAGGCCGTCCTGCACGCGGAAGCTGGGCAGCGCGTCGTACTCGATGTGGCCGAGGTCGGGGGCGTTGCCGGCCTTCAGCTGGTTGAAGAAGTTCTGGTAGGTGCCGCCGTTGCCGTTCGGGCCGGTCTGCACCTTGACCTGGATGTTCGGGTTCTTGTCGTTCCAGGCCTTGACCACCTTCTCGATCCCGGGGATCCAGGTGGTGTAGTTCAGCGTGACGGCGCCTTCGGAAGGTGCGCAGCTCGTGGCCTGCGCACCGCTGTCACCGCTGTCGCCGCCTGACGAACAGGCGCCCAGGGCCAGGACGGAAGTCAGCGCGAGACATATCGGAAAACGCATTTTTTCTCCTTTCATTTGACGGCGCCGGCACCGAGGCCGTTACGCCAGAAGCGCTGAAGCAGCAGGAACGCGACCACCAGCGGCACGATCGAGACGAGCGCGCCGGTGATCACCAACATGCGCAGCTCAGGGACCTGATTCACCTGGGTGTTCCAGGAGTAGAGGCCCAGCGTCACCGGGAAGAGCCGCTCCTCGCCGAGCATGATCAGCGGGAGCAGGAAGTTGTTCCAGACCGCGACGAAGTGGAACAGGAAGATGGTGACCAGGGCCGGGAACATCAGCTTGCTGGAGACCTGAAAGAACGTCCGGATCTCGCCGGAGCCGTCCAGGCGGGCCGCCTCCAGCAGCTCGTCCGGCACGCTCGCGGTGGCGTAGATCCGGGCCAGGTAGACCCCGAACGGGTTGACCAGGCTGGGCAGGAAGACCGACCAGAAGGTGTTGGTCGCCTCGAACTGGCTGAAGATCAGGAAGAGCGGCAGGGCGAGCGCGGTGGCCGGGACCAGCACGCCGCTGAGCACCACATTGAAGATCGCTTCCCGTCCCGGGAAGCGATACTTCGCCAGCGCGTAACCGCACATGGCGGCGAGCAGGGTGCCGAGCAGGGCCGCACCGCCGGTGTAGACGATGCTGTTGCCCAGCCAGCGAAGGAAAACCCCGTCCCGGTACGCGAAGAGCTCCCGTACGTTGTCGACCAGTGCGAAGTCGGCGAACCACAGCGGCTCGGTGCTGACGAACTGGCTGCGGGTCTTGGACGCGCCGACCAGCAGCCACCAGATCGGGACCAGGAAGTACAGGGTCGCGACTCCCATGATCACCATGGGCGGGATGCGCTTCACCGGTCGCCTCCCCGCTGGGTGACCTTGAGGAACGTGAACGAGAGCAGGCAGGTGGCGAGCGCCAGGACCACCGAGAACGCGGCGGCCAGGTTGAAGTTAGGGATGGACGAGGTGGAGTAGACGGTCAGGTTCGGCGTGTAGGTGCTGGACACCGCCGAGCTGAAGGCGCGGAACACCTGCGGCTCGGCGAGCAGCTGCAGGGTGCCGATGATCGAGAAGACCGTGGTCAGCACGATCGCCGGCATCACCAGCGGGATCTTGATCGACCACGCGGTCCGGAACTGCCCGGCGCCGTCGATCCGCGCGGCCTCGTAGACCTCGGTCGGGACGGCCAGCAGCGCCGAGTAGATGATCAGCATGTTGTAGCCGACGTAGACCCAGGTCACCACGTTCGCCATGGCCCACAGCACCAGGTCGGCGGAGAGCAGGTCGACGCTGGTGGTGACCGCGGTGAACGGGGACAGGTTCGGCGAGTAGAGGAAGCCCCACATGATCGCGGCGACGACGCCGGGGACCGCGTACGGGACGAAGAACGCCAGCCGGAAGAAGCGCCGTCCCTTGACCAGCCCCGAGTCGAGCAGCAGGGCCAGGACCAGCGCGAGCCCGAGCATGATCGGGACCTGCACGATCCCGAAGAGCAGCACCCGCCCGATGGACTCCCAGAACGGGCCGTCGGTGAAGACCCGCTGGTACTGGGCCAGGCCGCCGAAGACCTCACGGGCCGGACCGAACGTGCCGGTGCGTTCCACCTTGTACAGCGACTGCACGATGGCGTAACCGATCGGCAGCAGGTAGAAAGCGGTGAAGAGCAGGCCGAACGGCATGATGAAGAAGAGCAGCGCCTTTTTCATTCTTTGATCACGCTCACGCCGCCGCCGGGGATGTTCAGCAGTCCGCGGACCGGCTCACCGGTGACCAGATCGAGCCCGGTGGCATCGATCTCGACCGGATCCGTGCCGTGGTTGATGACGAACAGGTAGCTGCCGCTCTCCCCGGCCCGGCGGACCACCTCCACGTCCGCGTTGCCCTGGGTCTGCACCCCGGCGTCCCGGACAGCGTCCTCGAGGACCTCACGCAGATCGAGCGCGGTCGCGACGTACCACGCTTTGCCGGCGCCGTAGGCGTTGCGAGTGATCGCCGGAACCCCCGGGAGCGGCCCGTCGACGTAGGTCGCGATCGTCTCCGCGGTGGTCGTCCGCAGCCGCTCGGTCCAGAGCGAGCCCGTCGCCCCGTTGCTGAGCGCGACCTCACGGCCCGGCAGCAGCGGCGCGAACTCCTCGGCCAGCACCCCCAGCACCTCCCGGAAGGCGCCCGGGTAGCCGCCGAGCCGGATCCGGTCCCGCTCGTCGACGATCCCGCTGAAGAAGGTGACCAGCAGGTTCCCGCCGTCGCGTACGTAGTCGGCGATCCGCTCGGCGGCCGGGTCACCGACCATGTAGAGGCACGGCACGACGACCAGCCGGTAGCCGCTGAGGTCGGCGTCCGGGGAGACCACGTCGGTCGTCACGCCCAGGCCCCGCAGCGCGCGGTGCGCGGCGTGCACCTGGTCGAGGTAACGCACCGCCTGCGACGGCCGGGCCTCGCCCTCCGCCGACCACCACGACTCCCAGCTGAAGAGCACGGCCACGTCGGACTGCACCCGGGTGCCGGCCACCTCGCCGATCCGGTCCAGCGTCTCGGAGAGCTTCAGCACCTCCCGCCAGGCGACGGTGTCGGTGCCGGCGTGCGGCAGCAGCGCCGAGTGGAACTTCTCGGCGCCCTGCGCCGAGGCCCGCCACTGGAAGAAGCAGATCGAGTCGGCGCCGCGGGCCACGTGGGTGAGCGAGTTGCGCAGCATCTCGCCGGGCGCCTTGGTCAGGTTGTGCGGCTGCCAGTTGACCGCGCCGGCCGACTGCTCCATCAGCATCCAGGGCGCGCCGCCGGCCAGCCCGCGGGTGAGGTCGGCGGCGAAGGACAGCTCGGCGACCGGGTCACCCAGCCGGTGATCGAGGTAGTGGTCGTTGGCGATCACGTCCATCTCCGGCGCCCAGGACCAGTAGTCCAGGTTGCGGATGTGGGCGGTGACCATGAAGTTCGTGGTGACCGGTGTCCGGGAGTGCCGGCGCAGGATGGCGGCCTCGCCCCGGTAGTAGGCGAGCAGCTCGTCGGAGCTGAACCGGTGGAAGTCGACGATCTGGGCCGGGTTGCGCAGGGAGAGCGCGAGCCGGGGCGGCTGGATCTCGGCCCAGTCGCCGTAACGCTGGCTCCAGAACGAGGTCCCCCACGCCTCGTTCAGCGTCTCGATCTTACGGTAGCGGCTGCGCAGCCACTCGCGGAACGCCTCGGCGCTGACCTCGCAGTAGCAGAGCGCGTTGTGGCAGCCCAGCTCGTTGGAGACGTGCCAGAGCGCGACCGCCGGATGGTTGCCGTAACGCTGGGCGACCCGGTCCACCAGCTCGTAGGCCCGGTCCCGGAACACCGGGGAGCTGGGACACCAGGCCTGCCGGCCACCGGGGAACCGGACGGTGCCGTCGGCCGCGGCCGGCAGGATCTCCGGGTAGAGCGTGCTGAGCCACGGCGGCGGCGACGACGTGCCGGTGCCCAGATTCACCCGGATGCCGTTGTCGTGCAGCAGGCCGACGACCTCGTCGAGGTCGTCGAAGTGGTAGCGCCCGGGGCTCGGCTCCAGGTTCGACCAGCCGAAGATGTTGACGGCGACCAGGTCGACGCCGGCCTGGCGCATCAGCGCGACGTCCTCGCGCCACACGTCGGGCGACCACTGTTCCGGGTTGTAGTCGCAGCCGAGGCTAATTCCCGTGTTCATAAAACTCCTGGTCAAAGGCCTGTGCACGTGCACACATTACGGCTCGTTGTGACGCCGGTTACGAATGTGTGAACGTGCACACAGTAGGACTGCCCTGGCACGTGGTCAATAGCGGCGGCGTTACTGTGATCTCATGTCCCGGCCTCCGAAGCGCGCCACCGTGCACGACATCGCGGCCGCCGCGGGCGTCTCCCGCGGCACCGTGAGCCGTGTGCTGAACGGCGGCTACGTCTCCGCCGAGGCCAGAGCGGCCATCGAAGCGGCGATCACTGAGGTCGGTTACGTACCGAACAACGCGGCACGCGCCCTGAAGATGCGCAGGTCGCAGGCGGTCGCGTTCGTCGCGCTGGAACCGCACTCACTCTTCCTCGACGACCCCAACATCGGCTCGATCATGCTGGGCGCCAACGCCGCGCTCTCCCTCGCCGACCACCAGATGGTCAGCCTGGTCGTCGAGTCGGCCCGCGACACCGAGCGGGTCGCCCGCTACCTGAGCGGCGGCTTCGTCGACGGCGCGATCGTCGTGTCGGCGCGCACTCGCGACCCGATCATCAAGGTCATCTCCGAGCTGGCGCTGCCCGCGGCGTTCGTCGGCCACCCGCCCGAGCTGAGCCTCCCGTTCGTCGGGATAGACAACGTCGGCTCCGCCCAGGCCATCACGGCCCGCCTCCTCGCCGGCGGCCGCCGGCGCGTCGGAATGATCGCGGCGGCGCTCGACCGCGACTCCGGCATCGACCGCCTCACCGGCTTCAAGACAGCGATGGGTACGGCGTACGACGCGGAGCTCGTGGCGGAGGTGCCGCACTACGACTACGGCTCAGGCGTCAAGGGAATGCGGGCGCTGCTAGCTCTTGAGCCGGCGATCGACGGCGTGTTCGCGGCCTCGGACGCCATCGCGGCCGGCGCCCTGGAGGCGCTGCGCGAAGCCGGCCGCAGCGTGCCCGGCGACGTCGGCGTGGTCGGCTTCGACGACAGCACGTGGGCGGTGCGGTGCCAGCCGCCGCTGTCGACGGTGCACCAGCCGGCGAAGGAGCTGGGGTCGTGCGCGGCCCAGCTGGTGCTGCGGCAGCTGCAAGGCGAAACCCCCGACCCCGGCGGCCAACTGCTCCCCACCCCCATCATCTGGCGCGACTCCGCCTGACACCGGGTGCACCTCGGGCCCGCTGCGCGCCGCAAGGTCACCCGGTCAGCTGCGGAAGGAGCGCAGGCGTTGGGCCAGGGTGGGCGGCGGGGGTGGCGGGACCGGGCGGCGGACGGCGGGTGGGGCGGAGCGGCCGATCGGCTGGTCGTAGTCGGCGGTGGCGATCGCTTCGATGATCTGCTCCTCGCCGAAGTTCTCCGAGCCGGGGATCTGCGGGACGAAACCGACCAGGATGCCGTCGCGCATCACCTGGGCCTCGAGGCCGGCAGTGCCGTCGTTGTCCCAGATCGCCTCGCGGCCGTCGGGGAGGACCACCCGAATGCCGTACTGGGTGACGCCGGCACGCGGGAGTTTCAGATGGGCGAACACGTTGCGTGCGCGCAGGCTGGCGACTACCCGGCGGGCTCGGTTCTCTTCCATGACGCGACGTTAAACCGCTGATCTGTAAACACGCTGAAGGTCGGCTCGACGGCCGTTGAGAGGAGAGCGCACACGGCACACGTAACATGACCCATCGTGATAAGCCCAGGTCACATCGATGCATGTTACTCCCTTGTAACAGGAATGTCACCGGATTCCTTTTCTCGGGACCTTGACTTACTGTGCGGTAACCGAAGCGCTTCGGCCCCAGATCCCCACGTGGATATCGGAGGCCATCGATGAGAACGGCTCACGTCCTCGCCACTCTCGTCACCTCGTCCGTCCTGAGCCTCGCCCTCGCCGCACCCGCCCAGGCGGCGAGCACCATCGACTACGTCGCCCTCGGCGACTCCTACTCCAGCGGCGTCGGCGCGCCCGGCCAGTCCGGGAGCTGCGGGCGCAGCAACTACAGCTATGCGCCCCAGTGGGCCGACCGCAACGATCCCGCCTCGTTCCAGTTCCTGGCCTGCGGCGGCGCGGTCACCGACGACGTCCTGAACACCCAGGTGCCGGCCATGAACAGCGGCGCGGACCTGATCAGCATCACCATCGGCGGCAACGACGCCGGCTTCGCGCCGACCGTCATCACCTGCCTGACCTCGAGCGACTCGGCCTGCGCGGCCAAGGTCAACGAGGGCAAGGCGTACGTCAGCACCACCCTGCCCGGCAAGCTGGACGCCACATACCGGGCGATCCGGGCCAAGGCGCCGGACGCACGGGTGGTCGTGCTGGGTTACCCGCTGCTGTTCGGCACCACGTCGCTGATCTGCGAGATGAGCATCGCCAAGCGCAGGGCACTCAACAGCGGCGCGGAGACCCTGGACGCGATGATCAAGCAGCGGGCCGAGGCGGCGGGCTTCGTCTGGTCGGACGTGCGTGACGAGTTCTCGGGGCACGGGGCGTGCACGTCCCGGCCGTGGATCAACGGGCTCACGATCGTCCCGCCGCAGAACTCGTACCACCCGAACAGCGCCGGATACACCAACGGTTACCTGCCGGCGTTCTCCGGTTCGGCAGGCTGACCCCCGATCCGGCTGACGCTCAGTGTCGTCTCCCGCCCGGGGACACCACACTGGGCGTCAGCCGGGGAAACCCCGTGCAACCGGGACGCACCGTGGGCGGACCGGGACGGCTGCCGGGCACCGGCAGCATTCTCGTCATGGCCCGAGTGAACACGCTGCTCTTCCTGATCGTCGTCGCGCTCAGCGTGGTGGCGCTGATCGACTGCCTGGCCACCGACCGGGCCCGGATCCGCTCGTTCCCGCGCGGCGCCTGGGCAATCCTGATCATGCTGTGCCCGGTGGCGGGCGCGATCGCGTGGTTCCGCGCCGGCCGGGCCCTCTCCGCCGGCGACATCCACGCGGCGCCGCAGCAGCGCGGCCCGATCGGGCCGGACGACGACCCGGAGTTCGTCCGGCAGCTGGCCGAGGCGATCCGCAACCGCTGACCGCGGCTACCAGGTGAACGGGCGGCCGCGGGTGGTGTTCGTGGCGGTCCGGCCCTCGCGTTCGTAGCGGTACGACATGACTACGGCATAGCTGCGGCCGCGGCTGGGCCTCGCCCCGGCCGGCCCGCACTGCTTGGTGAACGACTCCCTGGTGAAGGAGAGGCCGTCACAGGTGGTCGGACCGGCCACGGTGCGGCCGGTGGCGGCGTCCTGCAGCCGGACCTCGATCCGGCCCCGGCCTCCGGCCGGCGCGGTCAGCGAGGCCTGAAACTGCACGTCACGGCCGAGCGAGTGGCAATGCCGCGGACCCAGCGGGGTACGGGTGGCCAGGTCGAAGACGAAGTTCTGGGAACACTGCCAGGGGCCGTAGGGCCTGCCTTCCGGAACCGGGGACCGTGAAACGGCCCTGGTCACGGCGCGCGGCGTAGCCCGTACGTCTGAAGTGGGCCGGGGCGTGGGAAGCGCAACGCCCCGTGCGGCCTTGCGTGCCTTGGCAGGCCGGGTGTTCTGGCGGTTCTGAGGTGGAGCGGCCGTGCGCCGCGTGGAGGCCGGCAGGCTGGCCTGCGGAGCGCTGGGCGCGACGATCACCGTGCGGGCCTGGTCGCCGGAGCGACCGAGGTGCCAGGCCGTGGTGGCGATGCCGGAGGCGAGCATCGTGCCGGCGACCACCGCGGCGGTCGCGCCGGGCCGGATCCAGCGGTTGCGCGGCGCGTCGTTGCGCGGCGCGTGGCGGCGGGGAGCGGGTATCTGGCCGGGCAACGACTCCGCGACGGGGCTGCTGGGGCGCGGCAGGGCGGGGACGTCGCCGAGGTCGGCGGAGAGTTTCCGGAGGTCGGCGACGAGTTCAGCGGCGCTGGGCCGCAGGCGCGGCTTGCCGGACAGGCAGGACGTGACGATCCGCCAGAGCGGGTCGGGGATGCCGGGGCGGCGCTCCGGACTGCCCTCGGCGTGCAGGCGCATCAGCTCCGGGATCGAGTCGCTGCGGTACGGCGGATGCCCCGTGACCAGCTCGTAGAGCAGCACCCCCAGCGCGTAGACGTCGGTCGCCGCGCTCGGGGTGGTCCCGTGGAACGCCTCGGGCGCCATGTAGTGCGGGGTGCCGACGACCGCGTTCGGCGTGGTCATGCTCGGCAGGTTGAGGATCCGGGCGATGCCGAAGTCGGTGAGCCGGGTCTCCGGCTTGCCGCCCTCCGTGCTGAGCAGGATGTTGTCCGGTTTCAGGTCGCGGTGGATGATCCCCAGCTCGTGCGCCTCGGCCAGCGCGGAGGCGACCTGGCCGGCCAGCCGCACCGCCTCGGCGGGCGGCACCGTGCCGTGCCGGTTCAGATGGTCGCGCAGGCTGCCGCCGTCGACGAGATCCATCACCAGGCCGAGCGTCTCGCCGACGCTGAACAGGTCACGGACCCGGACCACGTGCCGGTGCCGCAGCATCAGCAGGATGGTCCGCTCCTGCACGAACCGGGTGACCAGCCGGGGCTGCCGCAGCAGGCTCTCGTGGAGCAGCTTGACCGCCACCGGCTCGCCGGTCGAGCGTTCCTCGCCCTGCCAGACGGTGCCGGTGGCGCCCTGTCCTATTGGTCTGACCAAAAGGTAAGAATTCCCGACACACCGCCCGGCCAGTGGCGCATCCGAGCCGCTATCCGTGGGATCCTGGGTCACTCCGCGGTCCTTCCGATGACGGCAATGCCCCGGAATACTGCGGTTTGTCCGTATCAGCTGGCAAGCTATGCAACCCGGTTCGGTGAGAGCCCGCGCGCTTGCGTCACTGGGCCCCGCTCCTGTCGTTCACGGGTTGCGGACCACACAGCGAGCGGATCGCGCCGAGCAGGGTGGACCGGGTGAACGGCTTCTCCAGCAGCATGCTGTTGTCGTCCAGATGCAGCTGCGGGCCGAGCGAGGCCGCCGTGTACCCCGACATGTAGAGCACCGGCAGATCCGGCTGATGCGTGCGCAACGCGCCGGCCAGCTCCGGCCCGGTCATCGTCGGCATCACCACGTCGGTGATCAGCAGGTCCGGCCGGGCGCCCGAGGCCACCTGAGTGACCGCCATCAGCGCGTCGGTGGCGACCGTGATCTCGTAACCGGCCGGCGCGATCAGCCGCTGCACCAGCTGCGCCACGTCCGGCTGGTCCTCCACGATCAGCACCCGGCCGATCACGGACGTCTTCTCCTTGCGCTCCCCACCCGGTGAGCTCTGCTGCTCCGCCGCCGGCAGATAGATGTGCACGGTCGTGCCGATCCGCGGCTGCGACTCCAGCTCGATGTGCCCACCGAGGTTCTGCACGATGCCCGCGGTGGTGGCCAGGCCCAGACCCGCGGCGGTCGGCCGGGTGGTGAAGAACGGCTCCAGCGCCCGGCGGCGGATCTCGTCGTCCATGCCGATACCGGTGTCGGTCACCACGAGATGCACCAGCTTGCCGGTCGGCGCGCCCTCGGCCAGCTGACCCGGCTCGATCACCTCGTTGGTGGCGGCCACCCGGACCATGCCGCCGTGCAGCATCGCGTCCCGGGCGTTCGCGGCCAGGTTCACCAGGGCCTGCTCCAGCGGGCCCCGCTCGGCCTTGATCGGCCAGACGTCCGCCCCGAAGGTCAGGTCCAGGCCGATGTGCTCGCCGAGCGTCCGGCTGAACAGCGTCTGCACGTCGGTGAGCAGGTCCGGGATCGGGATCACCTCGGGCCGGTTGCCCTCGCTGCGGCCGAAGGCCAGCAGCTGGTGCGTGAGCGTGCGCCCGGTGCCGACCGCGTCCAGGATGTCCTTCGCCAGCTGGTGGTGCGGCGAACCCTCCTCGGCGGTCGTCAGGATCATGTCGGCGGAGCCGGCCACCACGGTCATCAGGTTGTTGAAGTCGTGCGAGAGGCCGCCGATCAGCTGGCCCAGGCTGTCCAGCCGGCGCAGGTGGTCCAGCTGCCGTTTCAGGCCCCGAGCGTCGATGTGGTCGGTGGTGTCGGTGATCATGCAGAGCACGCCGGCGAACTCGCCGTGGTCGTCGAGGGCGGGCATCATGCTGATCCGCACGCTGCGCCGCGAGCCGTCGGCCCGCATCAGCCGGGTGGCGCCGACCGTGGACCGGCCGGTCCTGCACTCGGCGATCCGGCGGTCCAGCTCCTTCTGGCCCACGTTGTCCAGGAAACCCCGCAGCGACACGCCGATCAGCTCGGCGCGGGGCATGCCGAGCACGACGCCGATCGGTTCGTTCGCGTACGTGGCGACGCCCTCCGGGTCGAGTTGGAGCACCCCCTCGGGGATGGTCTCCAGCACCCGGCGGTAGCGCTCCTCCGCGGCGCGCAGCCGTTCCTGGGCCCGGGCGCTCGAGACGGCCAGCGACAGCTCGCCGGCGATGTCCCGGGCCAGCTCCACCTCGGGCGTCGAGTAGAACGCGTCCTCGGTGTGCCGGGTCAGGATCAGGTAACCGGCGTAGGTGTTGTCGACGATCACCGGGCACAGCACGGCGGCGGAGATGCCGTGCTCGGGCGGGCTCAGCGCGGCCGCCGACTCGCCGGCCAGCACGATCGGCCGGCGGCTCGCCGCGAGGGTCGTGGAGTACTCGTCGTCGGGCGACGTACCGGCCCGATCGAGCGCCCGGGCCAGCGGGCCCGAGCGCTCGTCGTCCAGGTGGTGGTACGAGATGTGGTCGTACCGGCCGTCGTCGCGGAGCAGTTGGACGCCGGCGCCGTCACCGATCATGTCGGCGGCGGCGCGGGCGGCCGTGGAGCGGACCTCAGCCGGGTCCGCCGCCGCGCGGCTGAGCGCGAGGGCGAGGTCGGCAAGCGCGTACCGGAGGGGGTAAGCCATGACACCCATGCGAAACATGATTCGCGTTGGGTGGGGCTCATGAGGCCGTTTTATGAGAAAAGGGCACTTACCGACTCGCCGTTGTGGATCCGGCGCATCGCCTCGGCGAGGGCCGGCGCGACCGACAGGATGGTCAGCTTGTCGGTGCGGTTGTGCAGCGGGATCGGCACCGTGTTCGTGCAGACGATCTCCTCGATCTCCTTCTCGGCGGAGAGCCGCTGCACGGCGTCGTTGGTGAACAGACCGTGGGTGCAGGCCACCCGGACGCTGCGGACGTTGCGCTCACGCAGCCGGGCCAGCAGCTCGAAGACGGTGCTGCCCTTGGCGATCTCGTCGTCCAGCACGATCACGTCCCGGTCGGCGACCTCACCGATCACCGAGCTGATCACCACCTTGTCGTCGGCGAACCGCTGCTTCGCGCCGGCCGCCACCTCGATGCCGAGCATCCGGGCGAACGCGGCCGCCTCCTTCGCGTTGCCCAGGTCCGGCGAGACCACCACGGTGTTGCTCAGGTCGTAGCCGCGGAAGTGATTGGCCAGCTCGCGCAGCGCGTGCAGGTGGTCCACCGGGATGCTGAAGAAACCGTGCACCTGCGGCGAGTGCAGGGTCATCGCCAGCACCCGGTCGGCGCCGGCGGTGGTCAGCAGGTCGGCGACCAGACGTCCCCCGATCGAGATCCGCGGGGCGTCCTTCTTGTCGGAACGGGCATAGGCGTAGTGCGGCAGGACCACGGTGATCCGGCCGGCCGACGCGCCGCGGGCGGCGTCGAGCATGAAGAGCAACTCGGCGAGATGCTCCTGGGTCGGGGGGACCAGCGGCTGGATCAGGAACACGTCCCGTTCCCGGCAGTTCCCCTGCAGCTGCACCTCGATGCAGTCGTTGGCGAACCGGGAGATCCGGGTCGGCATCAGCGGCACCGCGAGATGCTCGCAGATCTCGGCGGCCAGTTCGGGATGGGCAGAACCGGTGAAAACGGCGATGTCACGCACGGGGACACCCTATTCACAGTGGCGTACGTTGATTAGTTTGGGCGTCATGAACGGACTGGCTGTCGCCTGCCGGCGAGTGGTGCACATCTACCGCGCCGAGGCGGGCGACGTGGTCGCCCTCGCTGGGGTGGACCTCTCCATCGCGCCGGGCGAGACGCTCGCCCTGGTGGGGCCGTCCGGATCGGGCAAGTCCACGCTGATCGCGCTGCTGGCGGGGCTGATGCGGCCGTCCGCGGGGCGGATCAACGTCGGCACCTACGACATGGGGAAACTCTCGGACGGGGAGATCTCCCGGCTGCGCGGCACCGAGATCGGGGTGGTGCTGCAGGGCGCCGGGCGCAACCTGCTGCCGTACGCGTCGCTGCACCGCAACATCTGGCTGGCCCAGCGGCGGGCGGCGCACACCCGCGGGATCAAGCTCGACGACCCGGACCGGATCCTCGACCTGGTGGGGCTGCCCGGGCAGGGGCGGCGGCGCCTGGCTGACCTCACACCGGGCGGCCGGCAGCGGGCGGCACTCGCGGTGGGCATCGCGGCGGGACCCGGGTTGCTGCTGGTGGACGAGCCCACCAGCCGGTTGGACACCGCCGGGCGCGACGAGGTGCTCGACGCGCTGGAGACGGTGAACGCCGAGCGGCACACCACGATCGTGGTCGTGACCCACGACAACGAGGTGGGCGCCCGGCTCGGGCGAGCGGTCACCATCCGTGACGGCCGGGTGGGTGCCGAGGGCCGGGACGGGCAGGACTTCGCGGTGGTGGCCGGAGACGGCACGGTGCAGCTGCCGCCGGATGTGCTGGGCTCCTATCCGCCGGGGACGCTGTTCACCGTGCAGCACGTGGACGGCGAGGTGACCCTGGTGCCCGGTGGGGCGGAAACGCCGGTCTGAGCCACCGCTAGGGGCGGGCCCAGACCGCCGCGCCGTCGGCCAGGTGGAGTTCGCGGTCGCAGACCGCTGCGGCCTCCGGGTCGTGGGTGGCCAGGACCACGGCCGCGCCGCGGGCCGCCTCGGCCCGCAGCAGCTCCAGGACGCGCTGACGGTTCGCCGCGTCCAGCTCGCTGGTCACCTCGTCGGCCAGCACCACGGTGCCGTGCAGGGCGATGCCGCGCGCGATCGCGGTGCGCTGCTGCTGCCCGCCGGAGAGCTCGTCGATCAGCTGGTTCGCCTGGCCGGAGAGGCCGAGCGCGTCCAGCGCCTCCGCGGTCCGGCGGCGGGCGTCGGCCGGTGATCCACCGGTGGCGATCACCGCGACCGCGATGTTCTCGGCCGCCGTCAGGATCGCGGCCAGGCCGTTGTCCTGCGGGATCAGCACGACGCCCTGCGCCACCGCGCGGTCGCGGTCGCCGACCTCGGCGCCGTCCACGGCGACCGTCCCGGCTCGCGGCGGCAGCATCCCGGCCATCGCGCTGAGCAGCGTGGTCTTGCCCGCGCCGGAGGTGCCGGTGACCGCCAGCAGCTCGCCCGGCCGGGCCGTCACGGTGATGCCGCGCAGCACCGGCTCGCCG
Organism: Actinoplanes sp. NPDC024001; assembly: GCF_040638955.1. Classification (NCBI taxonomy): domain Bacteria; kingdom Bacillati; phylum Actinomycetota; class Actinomycetes; order Micromonosporales; family Micromonosporaceae; genus Actinoplanes; species Actinoplanes sp. NPDC024001. The sequence continues at coordinate 9,123 of NZ_JBEZZB010000069.1, read as the reverse complement.
CCGCCGTAGGCCAGGTCCGCCGAATCCACCGTCAGTGTCCGCATCGCCTCTCCCCCGCCCGATCCCGCCCGCGCACCCGCATCAGTCTTCCGTCACGCCGGTCAATGTCAACGCCTGCGGGTGACACCCAGCGCCGCCACCAGATAGAGGACCAGCACCGCGCCCCCCACCCCGAGCAGCACCGGCACCCGGGGCAGGCCGGGCAGCGGCAGGTCAGGCGGTTCCAGCCCGGCCAGCGGCAGCGCCCACCCGGTCAGCAGCCACCCCGCCACCCCGGCGCCCAGCCCCACCACCGCCGCGATCGTGACCAGCACCGGAAACGTCCAGAACGTCGCCTGCGCCGCCTGCCCGGGCCGCAGCCCCTGCACCCGCAACGCGGTCAGGTCCTCGGCCCGCCGTGCCCGGTCCACCGCGATCGTCAGCACCAGCGCTCCGGCGCCGAGCAGCACGGTCAGGACTCCCGCCAGCACGTGGAACCAGAGGGCGATCGCCGGGCCCTGCCGGTCCAGCCGCTCCCGGACCTGCCCGGCCCGGGTGTCGCCGATGACCGTCAGCCCCTGCTTCGCCAGCCGTTCCACGATGTCCGCCGGCGCCGCCGCGTTCAGCCAGACCTGCGGCTGCTGCGCCCGCGCCTCGTCCACCGTGAGCTGGTCGGCGAGTTCCAGGTCGACCAGGGTGCCGGTACGGCCGAGAACCGGCACCGCCGGCAGCGATGCCACCGACACCACCGGCACCGCGTCGCCGCCCAGAGTGCTGATCACATTCGCCTCCGGCAGCGGCCCGGCGTGCGCCATCGGCACCGGCGCCGGCGCGCTGACCGGCCGGATCCAGGCCGCCCCGGCCGCTCCGGACGAGACCTCCACGTCAGCGGCGATCCCGTCCGGCGCGGCCGACGTGCGGGTCCGGTGCGACCCCCACCAGCGGTCCTGCTCGGTGAACCGGATCGGGGTGGCGTCGCCCGCCGGCGCCGCCGCCCGCAGCTCGTGGACCACCACCCGGCCGGTGACCTCGGAGGTGGTGCCCCCGACGATTCCCACCCCGCTGATCCGGCAGCCGTCCCGGCAGATCGCCACCCGCTGCTGGTACGCCCGCCTGCCCGCGCTCATCTCGCCGAACTCCACGACGCTCTCACCGAGCCCGCGCACCGACGACACCGCGGCGATCAGCCGCAGCTCGGCATCGGGCCCGGTGGGGACCTTGGTGGCTTCGACGACGATGTCCGTCCCGGTGAACTCGGGCCGCTCGGTGCCCGCCACCCGCAGCCGTCGCGCCACCTCGGCCGCGCTCGGCGCGTCCTCCGGCCAGGTCGCGACGGCGGCCAGCCGCGGCGAGTCGACCGCCAGGCCGGGGCGGGGGCGGCTGCCCCCGCTGTACAGGTTGGTCACGGCCATCGCGAAGGCGCCCTGCGGGTCGACCTCGCGGACGGCAGCGAGCAACCGGCGGCGCGGCACCGCCTCCACGGTGAGCACCCGGTCGGCGCCGGTGCCGAGCTCCGCCTGGACGGCCCGGCCGCGGGCGGCGGTGTCGACCGCACACGTCGCGTACGCCGCCACGGCGGCGGTGGCCGCCAGCAGGGCGAAGAGCCGGGTGGCCCCGGGCCGGCGGGACAACTGCAGACCGGCGAGGGCGACACCGATCCGGCCGCGGTTCAGGGCTCGGGTCGCGTACCGGCCGACGAGCGGGAGCAGGGCGTGCGCGGTGAGCAGGGCCAGCGCCAGCATGAGCAGGGCCGGGGCGAACAGGCCGACCCCGGTGAGGGAGCCGTCGGAGAGCGCCAGCTGGCCGCCGGCAACGATCGCGAGGACCAGCACGACCGCCTCGGTGGCCTGCAGCCGGCGACGTTCCGGCGGGGTGCGCCGCAGCAGCGTGGCGACCGGGCTGAACAGCTGCCGTCGCAGGGCGGCGACCGCGGCGAGCAGGGCGGCCGCGGCGGCGACCGGCGCGTAGCGCAGCGAGGCCCAGCCCGCGTCGGCGCCCACGCCCGGGAAGAGGCTCGCCGCCACCGCGTTGATCAGCAGCTGCCCGGCGAGACAGCCGGCCAGGGCCCCGGCGAGGACGGCGGCCAGGCTCTCCCCGGTCGCCAGCCACCACCGGGTCCACCAGCGGGTGCCGCGCAGGGCGACGACGGCCAGCTCGTTCTGCCGGGCCTCGGCGCCGTGGCCGACGGTCAGGTAGATGCTGAAGCAGGCGAGCAGCACCAGCGGCACGGCCAGGACCGGGACCAGCAGCCGGGCCTCGGCGCGACCCTCCTCGATGCGCTCGAACAGGCGCGGCATGCCGGTGTTGATCTGCACGGCGCCGACCTCGCGGGACACCTCCTCGACCCGGCGCAGGTCGGCCTCGACCTGGTCGAGCCGGTGGATGTCGAAGGTGCCCGGGTTGGCGATGCCGTCGATCGCCATGGTGGTCACGGTCTGCCTCGTCGCGGACAGGGTCAGCGAGTTGGTGAAGACCGGCTCGCCGGACCCCACGTCGGGGCCGCTGATGAAATAGCCGTGGGTGCCCCAGTAGGCGCCGGCCGGTTCGAGCGGCCGGTAGATCCCGGCCACCGACAGCGTCTTCGGTGGGGCGGCGGCCACATATTTCGGCACCGGGTCGCCGTTGAGCCGGGCGCCGGACAGCACGATGCCGTCACCGGCCGCCAGGCCCAGCCGCTGCGCGGTCCGCTCACCCAGCAGCACGTCGCCCTCGCCGGCCAGGCAGCGGCCGGAAAGGATCCGCACGTGGGCGCACACGTCCTGCCGGAACACGAACCGGGTCGGGTACGTCGTGGCCCGCTCCAGTCCGACCGTCGGCATCTCGGCCGAGTAGACGTACGAGAACCCGTCCATGTCGATGAGGGCGTGCCCGACGTCGGTGAAGTCGATGCCCGTCCCGTCGTCGGCCGCCGCGTCGGCGTCCCGGGCCCCGCGTGCCACCAGGCTGAGCTCGCCGGGGCCGGCGGTGGCGATCTGGCCGGCCGCGACGGCCCGGTCGGCGACCAGCAGATAGGCCGGGGCGGCCACGGCCGAGGCGACCGCCAGCATCGCCAGCAGGGCCAGGGTGACGGCCTGCCCACGCCGGGCCCAGACCTGTGCCAGGGCGAGCGCGAGGGAGATCATGAGGTGCGCTCCCGCAGCGATCGGAGCAGTGGCAGCAGGGTCAGCCAGCCGGTGCCGCCGAGCACCAGGAGCGCCACGCCGGTGGCCGCCAGCACCGCGCCCGGTGGCAGGGCGGGCGGAGCGGCGAGCACCTGCCACCCGTCGGTGAACGACGGCACGGCGCTGCCGGTGAGGGCGCTTGCCAGCACGGCGGCCAGGACGCCGCAGGCCAGCCCGGTGATGATCACGGCGGCGGTTCCCGCGTACCCGGTGGCTTCGGCGTCTCGGCCAGGCAGGCCCTGCACGCGCAGCGCGGCGAGCCGCGCGCTGACCGCGCGCCGGTCGACGGCCGCCGCGACGGCCAGCACAGCGGCTGCCAGCAGCAGCGCCGCCACCCCGGTGAGCAGGGCGAACCGGACCACCGCGGCCGGACCCTGGTCGCCGAGCCGGGCGATGCGGCCGGTGACCGTCTCGTCGCCGGTCACGGTCAGCCCGGCGGCGGTCAGGTCGGCGACGAGGCCGGCTCGGGCGCCGGGTGCCAGCCACACCTGGTACTCCCCGTTGGGGTCGACCTCGCCGGCCATCCGGCGGGTGGCGTCCAGGTCGACGACGAGGCCGCGGCGGCCCACCGCGGGCAGCGCGGAGACGGTGGCGGTGACCCGCACCGGGATCGGCTCGCCGAACGAGCCGAGGACCGGATCCTCGTACTGCCAGTCGGACGGTGTCGTGCCGGCCAGCACGACCGGCAGCGGCACCGGGGTGTCGGCGGACCACACCTCGGCACCCACGCGCTGCAGGTCGGTGGTGTTCGCGTCGCCGGCCAGGCGCAGCACTCCGTCGGCGGCCGTGACGTCGACGGCCGCGCCGGCCGTGCCGGGACGCCACCGGGTCATGTCCCCGAGCGCGGCGGAATCCAGCACAGCGGCCTCCGGACCGGTCTGCCGCACGTCGCGCACCGTCACCGCGGAGCCGGCCGGCGGCGGCGCGGTACGCCCGCTCGCGTCCGGCGGGGTGGTCACCTCCCACCGCATGATCCGGCAGCCGGGCGCGGCGTCACAGCCGGCCAGCGGGACCGTGACGGTCTGCTCCCCAGCCGCGAGGGTTCCGAACGAGGCGCTGATCCGCTCCCCGCTCGCCTCGTGCTGGAGCAGCAGGGAGAGAACCAGCGGCGCCGGCCCGTCGCGGCGGATCCGGGCGGTCAGCCCACCTCCGGTGACCGTCGTGGGCTCCGGCGGGGCCGCTCCGCTCATCGCACCGGGCAGGGCGGCGACCGGCCCGAACTCCGGGCGCCAGGAGGCGACCGCGGCGAGCCGGCCGGTGTCGACCTCGAGGACCTCCTGCTCCAGCCCGCGGGAGAGCACGGCGGCCATCGCCTCCCGCCCGGCCGGGTCGGCCTGCCGGACGGCGTGCAGCAGCACCGTCCGGTTGGGGGCGTCGACGCTGAGCACCCGCACCGCCCCGAGCTCGGCCGCGCTGCGGTCGGCGCGGGCGGTCTGCTCGGCCCGCCACCCGGCGAAGGACGTGACGAACAGCGCGACCGCCACCACGATCAGCATGAAGACCCGGTCGGTGCCGGCCGAGCGGGAGATCTGCAGCGCGGTGAGGCCGAACCGCAGCCGCCCCGAGCGCAGGGCCACCCCACCGGCGCGGGCCGCCGCCCGGCTGAGCAGCCGGGCCACCAGCAGGCCCAGGGCGAGGGCCGCCAGCGCCGAGGCGGCCGGGGTGAGGCCTTCCGCCGGGCCGCCGGACCGGGCCTGATAGAGCACCGCGGCCGCGACCACGAGCAGGAGCACGTCGGCCAGCGCGGACCGCCAGTCGCCGCGGCCGGTCACCGCCCGCCGCAGCAGCGCCGAGACCGGACGGCCGAGCACCGCCGCCTCCACCACGGCCAGCACGATCATGCTGCCGAGCAGGACCGCGGCCACGGCGGCGGCGGAGAGGGCCAGCGCGGTCCGCCGGTCGGCGGCGACCTCGATCGGGCCGGCGAGCAGGTGTGCCAGCAGATAGCCGGCCGCCGCACCGAGCGCCACCCCGCACAGCAGCGGCACCAGGTGCTGGCCCCAGGCCAGCCGCAGCATGCCGGAGCGGTTGACGCCGCGCAGCTTGAGCAGGGCGGTGTCGGCGCGGCGGTCGCGCAACGTGTACCACCCCGCGAGGCCGACGGCGAACCAGCTGAGCAGCAGCATCTGCACGCCCGCGGTCAGCACGCCGGCCAGGATCGTCTCCCGGTCGCGGGCGATGGTCTCCAGCAGCGGGCCGACCGCGGTGGACAGCCGCAGCTGGTTGCTGCCGAGCCGGGCGTCGGCGGCGGCCAGCGCGGCGGCGACGTCGTGACCGTCGTCCCCACGGAGCAGCTCCTCGGACAGCTCGGCGTCCCAGGCCGCCGTGGTGCCCCACAGCTGCCGGGCGGCGAACGTGTCCAGCGGGGCGAAGGCCAGGTCGAGCCCGGCCTCGGCCCGGAACTGGGAGCTGCTCCAGTAGGCCCCCGCGGGATCGGTCAGGGTGTAACGCGCGACGACCCGCAGGACCAGCGGCCGGTTGAAGGAGGAGCTGCGCAGCTCGACCGGGTCACCCGGGGCGAGCCCGAGCCGGCGCCCGGCCTCCTGGCTGATCGCCACCTCATCGGGCCGGGCGGGGCACGGGCCGTCGAGCCGCACGTTCGCGCAGAAGTGCTCCCGGTAGGCCACCGGCATGGGGATCGAGTCAGGGCCCTGGCGCACGGTGAGCGGCACGGTCAGGCCGATCGCCGGCTCGACGACCGGGATCGGCAGCCCCGCACGCACCGCGCCGGAGAACCGGTCCAGTGCGGCCCGCGGCTTGCCCTGGGTATCGACGTTCTGCCGCACCGAGACCACCCGCTCGGCGGGCCGCGCCCCGGCCAGGTCGGACACGGCGGCCCGCCCGGACGCGGCGAAGCCGAACCACGGGCCGGCCGCGGCGATCGCGGTGGCCAGCGCGGCCAGCACGAGGATGGTCAGGACCTGCGCGGTCCGTTCCCGGACCGCACCGAGAACGAGCGCGAGCATGCCCGGGACGTTACGCGATCACCCGGTCTCCCGGGGACCCCTGTGGACGACGGTGCTTAACCGGTTCACCCGACTTCGCAGGTTGCGCCCGGTCGCCAGGGCCACCAGGAAGAGCACGGCGAGGACGGCCGCTGCCGCGCCGAGCATCGGCGCGGCACCCGGCCGGGTCGGCAACGGCAGGTCCGGCGGGTCGAGCCCGGCCAGCGGCAGCGCCCAGCCGGTCAGCTCCCAGGCCGCGACGGCCACGGCCAGGCCGGTCACGGCGGCGAAGAGCACGAGGACCGGATAGGTCCAGAGGGTGGCCCGGTCGACCGCGCCCCGGCTCAGGCCCTGGGCCCGCAGCGCGGCCAGGTCGGCCACCCGCCGGGACCGGTCGACCGCCGCCGCGAGCACCAGGGCGCCGGCCCCGAGCAGCACCGCGAGGCCACCGGCGAGCAGGTGGAACCAGAGCGCCAGCGCCGGGCCCTGCTGTTCCAGGGACCGCCGGACCTGATCGGCCCGGGTGTCCACGAGGACCGTCAACCCCTGCTCGGCGAGCCGCTCCAGGACGTCCGGCGGGGCCGAGTCGTTGAGCCACACCTGCGGGATCTGCGCCTGGCCGGCGTCGACCGCGAGCCGGTCGGCGTACTCCAGATCGGCCAGGACGGCGTGCCGGCCCAGCTGGGGCACCGCCGGCAGCTCCGCCACCGGCGTCACCGCGAGCTCGCCCGCGTCCAGGCCGTTGACCACCCCGGTGGGCGGCAGCGAGCCGGCGTGCGCCACCGGCAGCGGGTACGGCGTGCCGCCCGGATGCACCCAGGTGCCACTGGACAGCCCCTCCGACGCGTCCAGGTCGATGCGCAGCCCACCCGGGTCCCGCGCGAGCCGCCCGTTCTCCGGCATCCGCCACTTGCCGGGATCGGCCAGTTCCTCGCGGACGAGCACCGGCCGTACCGGGTTGATCGTGGTCAGCTCGTTGATCACCACCCGCGCGGAGATGCCGAGGGCGGTGCCCACCGCGGTGAAGCCCAACCCGTTGATCCGGCAGCCCTCCCGGCACACCGCCACCCGCTGCTGATAGCTGAACCGCCCCGGTTGCAGCTCTCCCAGCTGCACTTCCGCGTCACCGAGCCCGGTGATCGACGCGACCGCGACGCTGAGCCGGATGCCCTTGCCCACCGGCAGGTCCTCGGCGGTGGCGACCACGGTGATGTCCTCACCACGGAACACGAACGGCTCGGCCGCCGCCGGGCGCAGCCCGCGGGCCACCGGACCGGCGTCCGGGGCGCCGTCCGGCCAGGTGGCGACGGCGGCGAGCCGTTCGGAGTCGACCGCGAGACCGCTCGGCTCGCCCGCGGAGCCGCTGGGCATGCGCGCGGCGGCCATCGCGAACGTCCCGCCGGGATCGGCCCGGCGCACCGCCTGCAGCAGCTGGGTGCGGTAGACCGGCGCCACCGTCAGCACCCGGGCGGCGCCGGTGCCCAGCTCCGCCTCCACCACCCGGGCACGCGCGGCGGTGTCCATGCCCGCCGCGGCGTAGCAGGCCACCGCGACCGTGGCGACGAGCAGCGCGAAAAGACGTTCGGCGCCGGGGCGGCGGGAGAGCTGGAGGCCGGCGAGGGCGACGCCGAGCCGGTCGGTGGTGAGGGCACGCCCGGCGTACCGGGTGACGAACGGCAGCAGGGCGCGGGCGGCGAGCAGGGCCAGGGCGAGGACCAGCAGGGCCGGGGCGAAGAGCCCGATGCCGGTCAGCGAACCGTTGGAGAGCGACAGCTGCACGCCGGCGACCACGGCGAGGATCACCACGATCGCGTCGGTGAAGATCGGATGGCGCAGGCCGCGGACCGGGTTCCGGCGCAGCAGGGTGGTCACCGGGCTCAGCAGCGGCCGCCGCTGGGCGGCGAGGGCGGCGATCAGCGCGGCGAGGGCGGCCAGCGGCGCGTACCGCAGCGACGACCAGCCGGGGTCCACGCCGACGCCCGGGAACCGGTTCGCCGCGAGCGCGTTGACCAGCAGCTGCCCGGCGACACAGCCGGCGACCGCACCGAACCCGACGGCGACCAGGCTCTCCCCGGTCGCCAGCCACCAGCGCACCCACCAGCGCGGGCCGCGCAGCGCGACGACGGCCAGTTCGCTCTGCCGGCCCTGCACGCTGTAGCCCACCGCCAGGAAGATGCAGAAGCAGGCGAGCAGCACCAGCGGGACCGCGAGCACCGGCACCAGCAGCCGGGACGAGGCCCGCCCGGCCTCGATGCGGTCGAGCAGCCGGGGCAGCTCGGTGGAGATCTGCAGCGAGGTGCCGAGCTGGGTCGAGGTCTTGCGCAGCCGGTCCAGCCCGGCCCGCAGCTCGTCGAGGCGCCCGGCGTCGAGGGTGCCCGGCTGGGCGGTGCCGTCGATCGCCAGCTGGGTGGTGCCGTGGTCCATCGCGCGCAGGGTGGCGGAGTTGGTGAAGACCGGCTCACCCGGGCCCAGCCCGGCGAGGGTGGTGAAGTATCCGTGCGTCCCCCAGTACGCCGCGTTCGGGTCGCCGGTCCGGTAGACGCCCACCACGGTCAGCATCTTCGGGACGCCCTCGGCGACGTACCGCGGGTCGCGCGGGTCGGCGTTGAACACCGCCGAGGCCAGCTCGATCTGGTCACCGGCGGACAGGCCGAGCCGTTTCGCGGTGTGCTCGCCGAGCAGCACGTCGCCCTCGCCGGTCAGGCAGCGGCCGGCCCGGATCTCCAGGTGATCGCAGACCCGCTGGCGGAACACCAGCCGTGAGGCGTAACGCGGGTCCGGCTCGATGCCGACCGTCGGGTACTCGGCCGAGTGCACGTAGGCGAAGCCGGGCAGCCCGATCAGGGCGGTGGCCACGTCGGTGAAGCTGACCGAGGCGCCGGCCGCCAAACCGTCCTCGACGCGTTCGTTCTGCTGGGCCGCCACCGTGAGGCTCAGTTCGGCGGGGCCGTCCGGCTGCGGGCGCCTACTGTCGGCGAACAGAGCAAACCCCTTGTTCCGCAGCGAAAGGTGAAATCAGCCGTGAATCGATCGAAAAG
>NZ_JBEZZB010000068.1:0-50800 GCF_040638955.1 Actinoplanes sp. NPDC024001 | reverse complement strand
GAACCGGTGATGGCGTCGTGGTGCGCACCGAACACGAGCTGCCGCCACGCCCGGTCCAGCTGCGAGTGGGGATAGGCGGCCCCGTGCGCCGCCGCCTGTCCGTGCCGCGCGTCGCCGACCTGCCGCGGGGCGTCTCCGGCGACCCGGAGTTCCACGTCGGCGGCCGGGTGAGCGCCGAGTTCACCTTCTCCGCGGCGAAGGCGGCACAGACCGCGGCCGCCGCCGGCCAGACGCTGCCGGCGCCGCCCGCCGGGCTGGACGGCAGCCGCTTCCGGTTGACCGCCGGGCCGGGCGTCGCCGCGGCCTGGATGGAGGACCGGGGCATGCCGGCGCTGATCGTCGGGCGGGCGGTCTCCCCCACCGCGTACTCCTCCGGGGTGCCGTTCGCCACCGCCCGCGACTACCTGCTGTCGCTGTCCGGGCTGCCTGAGGACGTCGCGGCCCAGCTGCGCAGCTTCACCGGCGACGGCCGGACCCTGCCGGTGCACGTGATGGCCGAGGAGCTGACCAGCCGGCCCGCCGACGTCAACGGCACCCCGGCGACCGTGCTGACCAGCCGCGACGAGGTGCTCGCCGCGGTGGTCTGGGTGCAGGACGGCGTGATCACCGCGGTGGCCGGGCCGCTCAGCGACGACGAGGTGCTGACGGTCGCGCGGGGCCTGCGGTGACCGCCGCCGGCAAGTCGGCCGCTCCGACGGTCGTCACCCGGGGTGTGCGGTGACCGCCGTCGGCAAGCCGGCCGCCGAGGTGGTCGCCGGCCTGCCGCCGTCGGCCGCGGTGTGGTGTTCCGGCCTGCGCAAGCGCTACCGCAAACGCACCGCGGTGGACGGGGTCTCGTTCACCGTGGCGCGCGGCGAGGTGATGGGCCTGCTCGGCCCGAACGGCGCCGGCAAGACCACCGTCATCAAGATGCTGCTCGGCCTGGTCCGCCCGGACGCCGGCGAGGTGCTGCTGCTCGGGCGGCCGGCCCGCGACCCGGCCTCGCGCACCCACGTCGGCTACCTGCCAGAGCTGTTCCGCTATCAACCGTGGCTGACCGCCTCCGAGGTGCTGAACCTGCACGTACGGCTGGCCGGCGCCACCGTCGCGGACCGGCAGCGCCGCGAATGCCTCGGCCTGGTCGGCCTCGCCGACCGGGCCGGGGACCGCGTCGGCGGCTTCTCCAAAGGCATGCAGCAACGACTCGGCCTGGCCGTCGCGCTGGTGGCCGGCCCCCAGTTCGTCGTCCTCGACGAACCGACCAGCGCGCTCGACCCGCTCGGCCGCGCCGACGTCCGCGACCTGCTGCTCTCGCTGAAGGAGCGCGGCATCGCGGTACTGCTCAACTCGCACCTGCTCGGCGAGGTGGAACGAGTCTGCGACCGCGTGGTCATCCTGGACCGGGGCCGGGTGGCCGCCGAGGGCACGCTGCCCGAACTGCTCGGCCGCAGCGAGCTGCGGATGCGGCTCACCGACGTGAGCGCGCAGGCGCTGGCCCGGTTGTCCGCCGCCGGCGGCCTGCACCACAGCGGCGACGAGTACGCCGTCGCCCTCGACGACCTCACCGCGGTCCCGGAGCTGATCGCCGACCTGGTCGCCCTCGGCGTGCGGGTGCACGCCGTCGAACCGAGCCGGATCAGCCTGGAGGAACGGCTGCTCGACATCATCCGCGGGGAGCACTGATGATCATCCTGACCGTCGCCGCCCTGACCCTGCAGGAGGCCGCCCGCCGGCGGGTGCTGCGGTCGCTGGGCGTGCTGACCGTGGTGCTGCTGTCGCTGAGCGCCTGGGGCTTCTCCCGCATCGACGCCGAGTTCGGCGGCCTGACCAGCGGCGAGTCCAAACTGGCCGCGGCCATGGTGCTCAACCTGGTGATGTTCGGCCTGAGCCTGATCGCCGCGCTGGGCACCGCGTTCCTGGCCGGGCCCACGCTGTCCGGCGAGATCGAGTCGGGCATCGCCCTGGCCGTGCTGGGCCGCCCGGTGCACCGGGCGGCGGTGCTGCTCGGCAAGTGGCTGGGCCTGGTCGCGTTCGGCAGCGGTTTCGTGGCCGTGGCCGGTTTCGCCCAGCTGCTCATCGTGTGGTTCACCGTCGGGTACTGGCCGCCGCAGCCGGTGACCGGCCTGGCGCTGCTCGCGGCGCAGGCCACCACGCTGCTCACCCTGGGTCTGCTGCTGTCCACCGCGATCTCCCCGATGGCCTCGGGCATCGTGGCGGTCGGCCTGTTCGGCGCCACCTGGATCGCCGGGGTGGTCGGCAACCTGGGCGTCGCGCTGGGCAACGCCAGCGTCGAACGGGTGGGCACGGTCTCCCAGGTGCTGCTGCCCACCGACGGCCTGTGGCGCGGCGCCATGCGGGCGTTCCAGGATCCGACGCTGTTCGCGCAGTTCTCCGAGGCGTTCCAGGGGCACCCGTTCTTGAGCGTGGCGTCGCTGTCCGCGCCGTACCTGATGTGGGTGGTGGCCTGGGTCCTGCTGGTGCTGGCCATGGCCGGCCTGGCGTTCCAGCGCCGCGATCTGTGATCCGAGCCGGACCGTGGCCTGGGCCCCGCCGATCTCCCGCAGTCGCCTCAGCGGGTCCAGGCGCCACTTCTGAACCCGGGCCAGGTCGCAACCCGGACCCCGCCGCGGCCGGCCCGGCCATCCAACGCCGCGGCCTCTGAACCCGGGCCAGGTCGCACCCCGAACCGCCGCTGGTTCCTGGCGGGGGCGGCCCGGCGGGGTCCGGGCCGGCCGCGGCCTGGCCTGGCGCCGGATCTCAGCCCGGGAACATGTGGTCGGCGGTGATCCGCCCGCGCACGTCCAGGACGACGAACTCGACTCCGCCGCCGACGACCGCGCCGTCGCGGACGGCGTCCCAACGGAACATGACGGTGTTCTTGACCCGGCGTGCGGGGCCGGCCGCCCGGAACGTCATCCCTTGGGCGGCGACGAAGTCCCGGTAGGACGCCGTCACCCGCTGCTCGATGGCGTCGTGCCCGGCCGCCTCGAAGGTGGCGCCGGGGATGCCGAGCCGGTCCGCCGCCGCGCGGGCCTCCTCCGGCGGCTCCAGCAGATGGGTGCCGTCGACGGCCCACAACTCCTCGATGGTCCGGCGCCGCAGGCCGGCGTCGGGTTCGTTCCACAAACCGATGTAGCGCTCGGCAATACCCTCCGGATGCATCCGCACTCCCTCAGTAGAACGACTGGTCTATCGAATTAGATAGAACGGTTGGTCTATCCGTCAAGGGACATGGCAGACTCCGGTCGTGACCGAACGACCGGGACCCCGCGAACGCCTGCTCACCGCTGCCCGCGACCTCACCTACCGGCACGGTGTCCACGTCGGAGTGGACGCCATCCTGGAGGCCGCCGGTGTCGCCCGCCGCTCGCTCTACCAGCACTTCGGCGGCAAGGACGGACTGATCGTGGAGGTGCTGCGCGGCGATCTCAGTGCCGCCCGTTACCGGCAGGTCATGGACGCCGCCGGGACCGATCCGCGGGAGCGGCTGCTGGCCGTCTTCGACGAACTCGAGACGATCACCGAGCAGCCCGGCTTCCGCGGCTGCCGATACACCGCGGCGGAACTCGCCCTGGCGGACCCCGGGCACCCGGCCCACGGCGAGATCCGCGGTTACAAGGACGAGCTGCGCGAGATCTTCGCCGGCGAGCTCGCCAAGGCCGGCCACCCCGACCCGGACCTCGCCGCCGAGCAGTACCTGGTTCTGGTCGACGGTGTGCTGGCCCACGCCGTCACCCGGCCCGAGGCTCGCCCGGCCCGCGCCGCGAAGGGCCTCGCCGAGCTGATGCTCAACCTGGCAGGGACGCCGTCCAATCCGTCCCCACCACGCTGAGCAGTTTCAGCGCATCCGCGGTCGGGGTCTCCGGCCGGGCGCCATAGATGATCAGGCGCTGGCCGTGCCCGGCGACGTCGAGAACCTCGCACTCCAGCGTGAGGTCACCGACCACGGGATGATGCACCTGCTTGATCGTCGTGCCGCGCCGCACGCACACCTCCAGCTGCTCCCATCGCCGGACGAACTCCGGGCTGGCCGCGCGCAGCCGGGCGATCAGCTGCCGGATGCCCGGGTCACGCGGGAACTGGGCGGCGGCGGCGCGCAGGTCGGCGACGCACTCGGCGGCGAAGGCGGCGGACTGCGGGTTGGTGAGCGCCGCCGCCGAATGCTCGCCGGTGAACAGGTTCCAGATGATGTTGCGGCGGTCCGCCGGCCAGGTCGACGGGTCGCCGAGCAGGGCGGCGGCCATCCAGTTCCACGCGAGGATGTCGTATTTCACGTCGATCACATAGGCCGGGGTGTCGTCGAGCCGGTCGAGCAGGTGCAGGACACCGGCGGGCACGTCGCGGCTCGGGCCGGCCGGGGCGTCGGGCACCTCGCCGGCCAGGCGATAGAGATGGGCGCGCTCGTCGTCATAGAGCCGCAACGCCCGGGCCAGCGCCGACAGCACCTGCCGGGACGGCCGTGGGCCGCGCGCCTGCTCGAGGCGGGCGTAGTAGTCGACCGAGATGCCGGCCAGCCCGGCAACCTCCTCGCGGCGCAGGCCTGGCGTGCGGCGGCGGGCACCGGCGGTCAACCCGACGTCACCGGGCTGCACCCGGGCCCGGCGGTCGCGCAGAAACTCGGCCAACTGACGGCGATCCATGCCGACCATCCAACACCGGCGGGGCCACCGCCAACCAGGGACTGCCAGTCCGTGGTTCGGCCGGTCTCTCCTCACGGCGGCGCTGGCGGCGCAGGCTCGACGGCATGAGCGAACCGAAGATCGCCCTCGTCACGGGGGCCAACAAGGGCATCGGCTATGAGATCGCACGCGGTCTGGGCGCCACCGGCGCCACCGTGCTGATCGGGGCCAGGGACGCGGCTCGCGGCACGGCCGCCGCCGAGAAACTCGCCGCCGAGGGCATCACCGCGGTGCCGGTGGAGCTCGATGTCACCGACCCGGTGTCGGTGTCGGCCGCCGCGGCCCGCATCGGCCGGGAGTTCGGCCGGCTCGACATCCTCGTCAACAACGCCGGCATCCTGCTGGAGCGCGGTCAGGCGCCGAGCGCGGTGCCGGTCGAGATGCTGGAGCGCACCTTCGCCACCAACGTGTTCGCCGTGGTGGCGGTGACCAACGCCCTGCTGCCGCTGATCCGGCGCGCACCAGCCGGCCGGATCGTCAACATGTCCAGCGGGCTCGGCTCGCTCGGCATCACCAGCGATCCACAGGGGCCCTATGCGCAGTTCCCACTGCTGGCCTACAACGCGTCGAAAAGCGCGCTGAACGCGGTCACCGTGTCGTTCGCCAACGAGCTGCGCGCCACCCCGATCCGGGTAAACGCCGCCGATCCGGGCTACTGCGCGACCGACATGAACGGGCACGCCGGCCCGCGGAGCCCCGAGCAGGGCGCGATCGCCGCGATCCGGCTCGCCACCCTGCCGCCCGACGGGCCGACCGCGGGTTTCTTCAGCGAGGACGGCGCCGAGCCGTGGTGAGGAGTCAGTTCCAGGTGGGCAGCGGTTTCCCCGGGGTCTTGCTGCCGAGATATTGCAGGACCTTGCGGCAGTCCAGGTTGGGCGAGTTGTAGACGTTGCCCTGCAGCGTCTCCAGCAGCGGCTGGTCGCCGGCCAGCTGGTCGTCCTCGTTGTGGCAGGTGAGCCGGGCATCGACGGCGGACTGCGGGATCCGCATGACGTAACGGGTGTCGGCGTGCAGCACCGTCAGCCACTGCTCGGTCTCGGCGATCGGGTAACCGACGAACCGGCTCTCCGGGACCACCCGCAGCTGGTTGCGGTCCACGGTCATCCGCTGGGTCGAGGTCACCGCGCTCTCGCTGAGCAGGAAGGCCTGCGCGGAGACCCACGGCGCGTCCAGGCTGTGCATGAACTGGAAGGCCAGCGCGGCGGCACCCAGGTAGACCACGGAGAGCCCCTGCCAGCCGGCCAGGGCCTGGCGCCGCCGCCGGAACCGGCGGATCAGCATCTCGACGCAGAGGGCGGCCAGGACCACGGCGACCCCGCGGATCAGGTACTTGAAGGGAGACGCCAGCGCGGTCACCGCCACCACGATGATGATCAGTGGCCACAGTGCGGGCTGAACCCGGCTGCGGTAGCGGACGGCGAACCACATCGTGCCGAGCGCCACCGCCGGCAGCACGTAGTAGGCGTAGATCGTCACCGTGCCGAGGGCGACCTGCACCGGCGTCGCGGCCAGCAGCGCTGTCGTGGTGGTCAGCGAGTAACGCGCCACGCCGTAGATCTTGATGAGGAACAGGAGGAGGAGCAGCGCTGATCCGACGGCCAGCACCTCACGGGTGCTGATCCGGCCGGGCGTTTCCGGCCCCGGCTCGGCCTGCGGCTGAGCCTGCCCGCCCTGCGGCTGAGCGTGCCCGGCCTGCCCGGCCTGCGGTTGAGCTGGCGGTGTCTGCTCGGGCTGTTCGGCCTGCGATTGAGCTGGCGGTGTCTGTTGGGGCTGTTCAGCCGGCGGCTGAACCGGCCGGGGCTGCTCGGTCTGCCGGGGCTGCTCGGTCTGCCGGGGCTGCTCGGCCGGCAGGGTCGGCTCGCCGTGCGAGCCGGTCAGTCGATGGGGACGGGAACGCCTTCTCGGTTGCGCCATCGCCGTAGCCCTTCGCCTGTGAGCCCGGTTCCGCAGGCCTCAGCGTAAGCACCGGGCGCCAATGTTTCGACCCGCCTCCGCCGAGCGACGTGCTTTGCGACCGCGACGACTCGGCACCCGGAAGGGCGCCTTCACGATGCGGACAAGTTGAGTCGGGCTGGGCTGCGGTGCGCTGAGCTGGGCCGGGCAGTGCGGTGCGGTGCAGTGCAGTGCAGTGCAGGCTGGCTTGCGCCGAACTGGGCGAGGCAGGCCGGGCAGGGCCAGGCCGAGGCCGGGCCGGGGTAGGGCCGGGCAGGTGTTGGTGTTGGTGTTGGTGGGACGTTGCGCGCGGCTGGGAGCATGAGCGGCATGAATCCGGAGCAGCACGCCACGCGGGCAGCGGAACTGGTTGCCGAGGCTGAGCAGTTGTACGCCGATCTCCGGCACGACGTCGAGGCGGGCGGCAAGGTCGACCAGGCGGTCTGGGGTTTCCTCGACACCACCGTCCGGCTCGGGCAATTGCATGCCACCCTCGCGCTGCGGCAGCCAGCGGCGGCAAACGAGGCCACCGAGTAGAGGCGGCCAGCGAGTAAGGCAGCTAGCGAGGCCAGCGAGCGAGGGCAGCCGGCGAGGCCGCCCGGGTGGGGCGGTCAGACGATGGCGTGGCCGTAGCGTTTTGCCAGCGCGGCCAGGTTCGGTTCGCCGTATCGGGCGCGCAGGGCGGCGAAGCGGTCCACGTTGTCCGCGCCGAACCGGGCGACGCGGCGGGCGTACGAGTCGGCGGAGACGAACGCGGGCGGGCTGGACTTGGAGTGGAACTTGTCCGCGTACATGACCAGGTGTTCCTCGTCGGTCTCGGCGACGTAGTCGCCGGCCGGCAGCGGAAGGCCCTGCCGGAGCACGTCGTCGCGGGTCAGGCCCACGCCGGTGTGGTGCGAGCAGAACCGGACCAGCTCCTCCGGCAGGCCGAGCTCGCGCAGCAACTCCTCGCCCAGCACCCCGTGCCGGATGTAGTGGTCGCTCTCCCGCAGCCGGTAGACGCCGATGTCGTGCAGCAGGCAGCCGGCCCGGACCAGTTCCAGGTCGCCGTCGGTGAACAACTCCTCGGCCACCGCGCAGACGATCTCGCAGTGCGTGTGGACCAGCTCGAACGCCGCGCGGCTGGGCGCGAACCGCTCGTGCCAGGCGCGGATCTGCCGGTCGGTCGGGATGCCCATCCGGACATGATCCACTAGTGGACACCCGGGCGTCACACGCGATCCAGGCGAACGTCAGCTGTGCCGCCTACAACCGGCTCATGACAACGAAGAGGACCGATACCGTGGACCGTCGCCGGCTGATCGCCAGTGTCGCCGCGGTCGCCGGCGCCGCCGCGCTGGCGCAGACCCCCGCCGACTCCGCCGCGGCCGCGCCGGCTCTGCCCGGCAGCAAGTACCCGTTCACGCTCGGCGTCGCCTCCGGGGATCCGACGCCGAGCGGGGTGGTGCTGTGGACGCGCCTGGCGCCCGAGCCGTTCGCCGCCGGCGGGGACATGCCCGCGGTGCCGGTGCCGGTGCGCTGGCAGGTCGCCCGGGACGAACGGTTCCGCAGGGTGGTGCGCGAAGGCGTCGCCTGGGCGCTGCCCGAGCTGGGCCACAGCGTGCACGTCGAGGTGAACGGTCTCGCCCCGGACGGCGAGTGGTTCTACCGGTTCGCCTACCGCGACCAGCGCTCGCCGCTGGGCCGGACCCGCACCGCGCCCGCCCGGTTCGCCGCCGGCGGCGCGCTGGACCTGGCCGTGGTCTCCTGCCAGGCCTGGGGCGACGGCTACTACCCGTCCTACGCCCACATCGCCCGTGACGACGTCGACCTGGTGCTGCACCTGGGCGACTACGTCTACGAGGGCGGCATCTCCGCGACCGGCGGCTACCGCAACGTGGCCGTGCCGGAGTCCGCGCGGCCCGCCCCGGTCTCCCTGGACCAGTGGCGGATCCGGTACGCGCTCTACAAGTCCGACCCCGACCTGCAGGCCGCGCACGCCCGGGTGCCGTTCGCGGTGACCTGGGACGACCACGAGGTGGTCAACGACTACGCGGGCACCTCGCAGGAGCACAACCCGGACATCTCCGCGCTGCGCGCCGCCGCCTACCAGGCCTGGTACGAGCACCAGCCGGTCCGCGCCCCGGCCCGGCCGACCGGTGCCGGACCGCGGATCTACCGGCGGCTGCACTGGGGCCGCCTGGCCCAGCTGGACATCGTGGACGGCCGCCAGTACCGGACCGCGCCGGCCTGTTCGTGGGGTGAGGGCGACGCCTGCGCCGCCCAGTACGACCCGCAGGCCACGATGCTCGGCGCCGCCCAGGAGAAGTGGCTCTACGCCGGCCTGGCCGCCTCGACTGCCCGCTGGAACATCCTCGGCAGCAACGTCATGGTGGCCCGCCTCGACCACGACGGCGACGCCGGGCAGCGGCTGTGGCACGACGCCTGGGACGGCTATCCGGCGGCGCGCAACCGTTTGACCCGGGCGTGGACCGGCCATCGGGTGAGCAACCCGGTGGTGCTGACCGGCGACTGGCATTCCACGTTCGTCAACGACATCCACGCCGACTTCGACCGGCCCGGCGGCCGGCATGCTCAGCGATCGTCCACCCGTTACGCCGTTCCAACGGCGCGAGCAGCCCCCGCATATAGGCGAACGCCAACCGACGTGGCTCCACCCGCGAAAACCGGCCCGCGATCACCGCGAACAGATCATCCAGACCCGACTGCCACTCCGCGAGCACCTCGCCACCCAGCATGACCAGTCAACGATCCACCGCAGCTCACGTCGCAACACCGGGTTGCAGTATTAAGGCCGGCGCTAGTCATCCCGCACCTCCAGAGCGAGCCCGATGACGAGTGGGCACGGCTGGTGCTCGGCCGGCTTGGCGGTGTCAACCGCGGACGTCGGGTCGGTTTCATGGTCTGTTGCTTGACCCTCGACCTGGTTGAGGGTCAAAGCTCTGTCCCGGGTTGGACGACGTGCCGCCCTGCGCGTCGCGGGACCGCTGACCAGAGGAAGAGCTATGACCGATGTCGTGATGGAAGAGATCCGCAAGGCCCAGGAGCTGAACGTCGCAGGCGACAGGGCCGGTGCCCGCGCCACCTTGGAGCGCTTGTGGGGGACCACCGAAGACCCCCTTCACCGGTGCACCATCGCCCATTACCTCGCTGACCTGCAGGACTCGGTGGAAGACGAGCTGCGGTGGGACGAACTCGCGCTCGCGGCGTTCACGGATCTCACCGACGAGCGGACCCGCGCTTTTGACGATTCGTGGCGGGCGCGTGCCTTCCTGCCTTCTTTGCACCTCAATCTGGCCGACGTCCACCGCCGGGCCGGACACGAGAAGCAGGCGCGGCACTTCCTGGGCGAGGCCACCGGTGCGCTCGACGAACTCCCGGCGGATGACTACGGCGCCATGATCCGCGACGCCCTCAACAGGGTCCAAGAGGCAATCGAGGCCGGCTCGACCGCACCCTTGGTGCCGACGACGTAGGCGCGCCGGACCGGCGATGATGCTTGGTGGTGCTGGCGCGGCTGGTGCGTAGCGGTCCAGAAGCCTGTGGCAGTTGCGGACGTTCCTGTCGGAGGGTCGTGCCAGAATCCCGCCCATGCCCGAGATCGTCACCGCGGCGCTGGTTCGCGAAGGTCAGGTCCTGCTCGTCCACCGCAGTCCGAATCGCCATGTCTACCCGGACGTGTGGGATCTGCCCGGCGGACACATCGACGCAGGCGAGACAGAACTGGCTGCGCTCGCCAGGGAGATGCGCGAGGAACTCGGCGTGCGGATAACAACAGGGACGGCAATCCACCTGGTTCGGCTGGAGGTCGGCCGCGGAGAGCAGTCCGTGCGCATCAGCGCCTGGCTTGTCGACGACTGGGACGGGACACCGGCAAACGTCGCTCCCCAGGAACATGACGAGATTCGCTGGTTCCGGCCTGAGGAGTTGCCGCCGCTCGTCCACGAACCCGTACGCACGGCGTTGCTGGAAGCGATGCGGGGCGCCCGCGCCTGAGCTTGAACGCGGGCGGCGTTCGGACTGCCGTCAGCGTGACGTTCACACGGACGGCAGAGACAGAGATCAGCCGATCAGCGTTCACGCCGGCTGCGAGAACAGGTGGCGAGACAGCCACGGGGATTTCAGCCGGCCTGAGCGACCGGGAGCGGGTCGGCGAGCAGGCCGGCGAAGCCGAGGTCGGCGGCGCCGATCAGGGTGGCGTCGTCGGCCAGGCCGGACAGGCGCAGCCTGGCCCGCTCCCGCGACACCGGCATGGCGTGCTGGGCGATGCGGGCCGCCACCTGCGGCGCCGCGCCGGTGTAGACGTCACGCAGCATGCCCCCGAAGATCACCACGCCGGGGTTGAACAGGTTGATCAGGTTGGCGACGCCGATGCCCAGCCAGTCGCCGATCTCCGCGACCGCGGCCGCCGCTCTGGGGTCTCCGGCGGCCGCGTCGCGGACCACGGCGCGCACCGCGTCCCGGCCGATCGGCCCGTCGCCGCGGCCGGCGGCGGCCAGCAGCGCGTACTCCCCCGTCTCGGCCTCCAGGCAACCGGCCGAACCGCACAGGCAGGGCCGGCCGTCGACCGGGTTGACCAGCATGTGCCCGACCTCGGCGGCGTAGCCGCTCTCGCCGCCGAGCGGTTTGCCGCCGACCAGGATGCCGCCGCCGACGCCGACGTCGCCGTGCAGGTAGATCAGGTCGGGTGAGCCGACGCCGGCGCCGCGTTCGAACTCGGCGCGGGCGCCCAGGTGGGCCTCGTTGCCGACGGCGACTCGCAGGCCCAGGCCGAGCGCCTGCTCCAGTTCGGCGCCGAACGCCTGGTCGACCCAGCCCAGCTCCGGGCCGTAGCGGACCATGCCGTCGCCGGGGCGGACCATGCCGCAGTAGGAGGCGCCCACCCCGACGCAGGTCGTGCCGGGCGGCATCGCCTCGATCAGCTCGCGGCCGAGGGCGGCCAGGTTGCCGACGACGGTGTCCAGGTCGACGCCGGCGCGCGGACGTACCGTCTCGCGCCGGTCCAGGACCGGCCCGCCCAGCCCGACCCGCGCGGCGACGAGCCGGTCCACCGCGACGTCGAAGGCGAGCACGCACACCCGCTCCGACTGCGGCCGCACCAGCAGCGAGGGGCGGCCGGCGCCGGTGGTCGCGGCGGGATGCTCCTCACGGACCAGGCCGGCGGCGGCCAGCTCGGCGGTCAGGGCCAGGACGGTGCTGCGGTTGACGCCCATCCGCTCGGCCAGCGCGGCACGCGTCAGGGGCCCGCTCACGTGCACGTGGTGCAGCAGGGTTCCGAGCGTGGATCGGTGCGTTCCCATGACGCTCCCAACCTAGGGGGTGGGGCCAGCCCTACCACTATCCGGGGTGGTCGCTGGATGGGAACGCATCCAGCGTCCTCATAGGTTCTCCTCATGCGACGATTCGCCCGTTGGGGCCTTGCCAGCGCACTGACCATGACCGTGATCGCCGGGAGCGCGATCCCGGCGGCCGCCACGAGCCGCCCGCTGCAGACCGCGGCTGACGACCTGCACCGGCTGGGGATCACCGGGGTGCAGGCGCTCGCCCGCGTCGACGGCGTCACCACGAGCGCCCGGGCCGGCTTCGCCGACCTCGAGCGCGGCACGCCGGTGCCGCGCGACGGCTACTTCCGGATGGGCAGCAACACCAAGACGTACGTCGCCGTCGTCGTCCTGCAGCTCGTCGGGGAGGGACGGCTCTCGCTCGACGACACGGTGGACCGGTGGCTGCCCGGCGTGGTCACGGGCAACGGCAACGACGGGCGCCGGATCACCGTCCGCCAGGTGCTGCAGCACACCAGCGGGATCTACAACTACACCAACGACATCGCGGCGCTGGGCTCGAAGGAGGGCTACCTGGGGCACCGGTTCGACCACTACGAACCGGAGGAGCTGGTCGCCCTCGCGATGAAGCACGAGCCCGGTTTCGCGCCCGGCACGGGCTGGGACTACTCGAACACCAACTACATCCTGGCCGGCATGATCATCGAGGCGGTGACCGGCCGCTCCTGGGACCGCGAGGTGCGCTCGCGCATCCTGCGGCCGCTGGGCCTGCACCGTACGTCGGCGCCCGGCGACCGCCCCACCGTGCCGAACCCGCACGCCAAGGGCTACCAGCAGTGGGAGCCGGGTGGCGAGCTGACCGACACCACGATGTGGAACACCACCGCGGCCGGCGCAGCCGGCAACCTGATCACCACGCCCACCGACCTGGCCCGGTTCTGGCAGGCGCTGCAGCGCGGCAAGCTGCTCAAGCCGCGGCAGATGAAGCAGCTGCACGAGACCGTGCTGGCCGAGACGTTCCAGGACTTCATGCCCGGGGCCCGCTACGGCCTGGGCATCATGTTCATCCCGAACGACTGCGGCGGTTACTGGTCGCACGGCGGTGACGTGCCCGGGATGAGCACCGCCAACGGCGTCAGCCCGGACGGTGACCGGGTGGCGGTGCTGTCGCTGACCACCCAGCTCGCCGACGAGAAGGCCGCCTTCGCCGTGCACCAGCGCGCCATGAAGGCCGTCGACGACGTGATCTGCGCGCCGGTCAGGTGATGGCGAGCACGACGCCGTCGCCGTGGGAAGCCGCGGCCCGGTAGAACTCGCGCAGTTGCTCGAAGCGGGGGGCGAGGAAGTCGTCGAAGACTTCCTCGCCCTCGTCCCACACTTCGGGGTAGATCTCGGCGGTGGTCATCGCCGCCGGGTCGAACCGTTCGCGCAGCGCGGCCGGGTCGATCGCGGCCAGCGCGGCGCTGATCGACCGCACCGCCTCCGGGCCGAGGACGCGGGGCGGGCCGTAACCGCCGTCCTCGCCCACCTCCTCGCCGCCGAGGATCGCCGCGCCGGCGCCCGGGCCGATCTCCCAGGCCGTGCCGGTCAGCAGGTAGTGCAGCCCGTGCCAGGACTTGTCCAGATCGAGTTCCGGCTCGGGCATCTCGGCGTCGTCGTCGTCCAGGTCGCCGAAGAGCAGCGTCTCGACGACGGACGGGTCGTCCAACGCCTCTTGCAGCCGGGCGGCGGACAGCCGGTGCCCGATCAGTTCCATCCCCACGGGCGCTCACCCTAGCGCCTACCGCTGCGCCGGGTAGCCCAGGTCGGCGCAGCCGGCTTCCTCCGGCAGCAGCGGCCGGACCAGTACCGCGATGTCGTGGGTCCCGGTACGGGCGTTCCACCAGCGGGAGTCCTGACCGGTGATGCGGGCCAGCTCCTGGATCTCCGCCGCCTCCGCGCCGTGGTGGATCGTGCACAGGCCGAGTACCGTCCGTTCGCCCTGCGCCGGGTCCCGGTACGGCCAGGGCCGCGGCACGGGCGGGTCGGACGCGCCGAGCCCGCCGGCCGTCAGGACCGCGACCCGGTCCGGCCGGTACTCGCCGGCGGTGATCCGGGCGGGCGCCACCACGTGTCGTTGAAGCTCCTCGCGAAGCTCGGTGAGCCGCAGCCGCTGCCCGGTGTCGTCGTGGCGGCCCAGCGAGATCGCGGTGGTGGTCCGCAGGCGCTCGCCGGCCCGCAGTTCGGCGACGAGCAGGGTGCCGTCGGTGGTCGTCGCCGGCTCGCGCAGATGCCGCGGGCGGGCCAGCCCGGCCGCGTGCGCGAGCCGGTAGACCTGCCGGTAGTCGCGCGGATCGAGGGTGAACTCGTGGCCCCGCAGCAGCGAACCGTCCCACCCGGCGCCGACGATCACCCGGCCACCGCCGTAGAGGCTGAACTCGGGCAGTTCGGCCCGTTCGGCCGGGCCGGTCATGCTCTCCCACAGGTGCAGCTGGAGCACCAGGGTGCCGGGGTCGGAGGGCGGCTCACCGCCGGCACGTGGCGGCGCGGATCCGGCCGAGAGGGTCAGCACGCACGCGGCGGCGAGGGCAACCGGCCATCCCGTTGATCGCATCCGGCTATGACGCCGGGCCGGACCGCGTGGTTCCGGGTCACTCCTCGCGGTGTTTCACGCTGATCCGCAGGTCGAGCTCGGCGATCGTGAGGGCCTGCCGGAACTCCGGCGAGAGGGCGGGGCCGGGACGGGTGCGCTCGACCCGCCCGCCGGTGTGCAGCCGCAGCCGGACCGTGTCGGGGGTGGCGCCACCGGTGTAGACCGTGCGGAACACGTCGACGCGCCGCACGTCGCGGGTCTGGATCGTCGTGGTGCTGCCGTCCGGCCGGATCAGGGTGATGGTGCCGCCGGCCACCCGGACCTCGACGGCGGCTCGCCGGTCGGCCGCGACGGCGGCCAGCGCGTAGGCCCCGGCGACCGGGACCAGCAGCAGCGACAGCCAGAAGGCCGGGATCAGCTCGCCGGCAACGCCGGAGCCGCAGAAGATGAGCGCCGCCGGAACCAGGGACGCGATCAGGATCTGGCCGCCCCGGCGCCACGCGTAGCCGGGGTCGTCGCTCGTGGCGAGCCAGACCACGGGTTCCTCGTTCTTCACCGCGACATCATGACCATCACCGTCAACAGCGGTGCATCCGGGGCTGGTCAGGCGACGAGAGCCCAGCCGTGGAACGGGCGGCGCACCACATAGAGCTCGTCGATCAGCTCGCGGGCCCAGCGCATGCGTGGCACCGCGGTCTCGGGATGGTCGCCGTATTCAGCGGCGACCTCGCCGGCGCATCCCCGCACGCCGCCGTGGGCGCGCACCGCGAGGCGGATCGCCGCGTCGACGACGTCGTGGGCCGGCCGGCTACCGGTGGCGAGCGGGCTGGTGAACAGTGCCTCGGCGCGGGCCGCGGTCAGCATCGTGGTCTCGGTCGTCATCGTGATCGCCTCCTGTGCGATGTCCTCGACGGTTATGACCCTCCGACTCTCTGAGACTCATCGCACAAATTAGACCTGGGGTACGACACTTTTCACGAGGCACTGTCACCCCTAACCAGCACTTCATCCACCCCTAATCCGAGCAGGTTGCCGCGTACCTTCTCCAGCAGGCCGGTCAGGTCGGCCCGCTGGCCGGCGTCCATGCCGGCGGTGGCGGTCTCGGCCAGGGCCTGCCAGGCCGCCTCGATCCGCGGGATCGCCGCGGCGCCCTTCCCGGTCAGCCGGACCCGGCTCGCCCGGCGGTCGCCCGGCACCGCCTCGCGCACGAACCACTCGCCGCCGGCGAGCCGGCTGAGGCTGCGGGTCACGGTCGGCTGCTCCACCCCGAGGCGCCCGGCGAGTTCGCTGATCAGCATGCCGTCCGGCTGCCGGCCGAGGTGCCACAGCAGCACGTCCTGGCCCGCGTGCAGGCCCAGCTCGCTCAGCGACGCGGCCTGCGCGGCGCGGTAGAGCCGGGCCACCTTGACCAGGGCGCGGTTGGTGGCCAGGGCTTCCTCGAATTCCACCCCGGCAGTCTACGGGTGTTGACCGAGGCCGCCCGAGAGATGCATAGTCGGCTAATAGTTAGCCGACTAAGGAGTGCGTGTGGAGACAGAACTGGCCGGCCGGACCGCACTGGTGACCGGCGCCTCGGGCGCCATCGGCAGCGCGATCGCCCGGCACCTGGCCGCCGAGGGCGCCACCGTCGTGGTCGCCTGGCACACCAACGAGCGCGCCGCCGCCGACCTGGTCACGGCCATTACCGAGCGCGGTGGCAGCGCCCGGGCGGTGCGCCTGGACCAGAACGATCCGGCCGACGCCCGCCGGGCGGTGGCGGCGGCCGGCCCGGTCACCGTCCTGGTGGCGAACGCGGTGCGGTGGCCGTCCTTCGACGACGACGAGATCGCCGGCCTCGCGGCGTCGCTGGCCGCCAACACCGTCGACCCGGCCGCGCTGATCGACGCCGCGCTGCCCGGGATGCGGGCCGCCGGCTGGGGGCGGATCGTGATCGTCTCCACCGACATCGTGGAGCAGCCGATGGGCGGACCGCTCGCCTACCCGGCCGCCAAGGGCGCGATGGAGACCGCCGCGCGGGTGCTGGCCGTCCGCGAGGCGCGGCACGGGATCCTGACCAACGTGGTCCGCCCGGGTTTCACGCTCACCGACCGGGCGCTGACCGCGCCGTTCCTCGGCCCGAAGGCGGTCGCCGAGGAGTCGGCGAAGACACCGACCGGGCGCATCTGCACACCCGACGACGTCGCCTCCGCGGTCACCTACCTGGCCTCCGCGGCCAACGGCCACGTCAACGGCCAGGTTCTCTCCGTGGCCGGCGGCCGCGAACTGGTCCGCTAGGTGAGCAGGGCGACCAGGTCGGCGACCGCACCGCGGGCGCCGACCACCGCCAGCAGGTCGCCGCAGCGCAGCACGAACCCCGGGGCCGGGCCGACGATGACCTCGCCGTCGCGCACCACCGCGACGATCGACACCCCGGTACGGCTGCGGGCTCGCGTCTCCCCCAACGGCCGCCCGTCGAACGGTGACCCGGCCGGCAGCCGGACACGGGCCGCGATCACCCCGGTGAGCTCCTGCTCCAGTTCGGCGAGACGGTCCACGGTCACCGTGGCGGAGAGCAGGTCGGCCACCCGGTGGGCCTCGTCCGCCTCCAGAACGAGCAGGCAGATCGCCCGTTCACCGTCCTCCGGGTCGTAGAGCACGATCTCGCGCCGCCCGTCGAGGTGGCAGACGACGCCGGCCCGCTGGCTCGCCCGGGTGGTGATGGCGTGGGCGACTCCGACACCCGGCAGGACGGTGCGTTCGACGGTCATGCTCTCCAGGCTGGCGGATGGCGGGCGCGCCGACCATCCGGGCCGGCACCCATTTCACACCGTGACGGCGGGGATCTTCGCGGTCAGCGACCAGTCGTGGCTGATGTCGGCGGCGGTCCGCAGCAGCTTCGGCAGGTGCTCCTCGACCAGGGTCTCGACGGTGGTCTCGGCGGCGTGCACGGTCACGTTCACCGCGGCGACGACGCGGCCCTCCCCGTCGCGTACCCCGGTGGCGACGGACCGGATGCCCGGCGCCAGATCCTGGTCGGCGAGCGCCCAGCCCTTCGCCCGGACCTCTCGCAACGCGGTTTCGAGCTCGGCGGCCGAAGGCTGCCAGCGCGGGGTGATGCCGGACCGGGACGGTTCGGCGAGCACGCCGGCGACCGCTGCCGGCGGCAGCGCCGCCAGCAGGACCTTGCCCATCGAGGTCGGCGGCGCGGGAAAGCGCGTGCCGATGCTCACCCCGAGCGTCACGATCTTCGGTACGGCCACGCGCGCCACGTAGACGATGTCGGAGCCGTCGAGCTGCGCCATGGAGGTGGACTCGTTGGTCTGGGCGACCAGTCTCTCCATGTGCGGGCGGGCGACCTCCCACATGGTCAGCGAGTGCACGTAGGCCATGCCCAGGTCCAGCACCCGCGGGGTGAGGGCGTAGCCGCGGCCGTCGGCGCGCACGTAACCGAGCTGCTCCAGGGTGATCAGGATGCGGCGCACGGTGGGCCGGGCCAGCCCGGTGCCCGCCGCCAGCTCGCTGAGCGTCAGCGCCGGGCTGCCCGACCGGAAGGAGCGCAGGACGTCGAGACCCCGGGCGAGGGCCTCGATGAAGTCGGGACCCGCGCCCCTCGTGTCGGTCATGACGTGCCAGCTTTCGGCATGCCCTCCTGGCCCTCGCCTGCGAGGTCGTCCGCAGGTGCGGCTGAGTGCCGCTCGGTGCAGTCGGTCATACCCCTAATGCTTCCATTGCGCCGATCCGGCGTCGTATTCGGTGTACTGGTAGGGGTTCTCCAGCACGCTGGTCTCCGGGATGTCCGGGTTCATGCCGCGCTGCCAGGCTTCCTCGCCGAGGGTCTCGCGCAGGTGGTCGACGGTGGCGGCCACCTTGGCGCGGGCCGCGGCGAGGTCGACGCCGAGCAGCCGGCCCTCGTGCTTGACCAGGCGCCCGCCGACCAGCACGGTGTGCACGTCACCGCGCTGGGCCTGGTAGACGACGTGGCCGTAGGGGTTGAGGATCGGTGACATCGCCGGCGACGCGTCGTTCTTGATCAGCACGATGTCGGCCCTACGGCCGGGGGTCAGGGCGCCGACCTGGGAGTCCATGCCGAGCGCTCGCGCGCCGCCCCGGGTGCCCCACTCGACGACCTGCTCGGCGCGCAGCTTGTGGTGGGTGACGGTCTCCTGCCGGCCGTGCGCCTCGAGGTGCTCGCGGACCCGGTCGGCGCTGAGCGTGGTGCGCATCGCGGTGAACAGATCGCCGCTCCACCACACGCTGGTGTCCATCGACAGCGACACCGGGATGCCGTAGTCGCGCAGCTGGAAGGTGGGCGGGTAGCCCTGCCCGGCGCTCTGCTCGCTCTCGGTGGAGACCGAGACCGAGCCGCCGGTGGCGGCGATCCGGTGGTACGAGTCGGCGCCCAGCGTGGCCGCGTGCACGTAGACGGTGCCCGGGGCCATGAAGCCGTTCTCGTACATCAGCCGGATGCCCTCGTCGTTGGTGGCGCCCCACACCCCGGCGTGGGTGGTGACCGAGACGCCCAGTTCGCGCGCCACCTCGAAGGCGGCCTTCTCCGGGAACGCCGGGTCGCCGGTCACGTCGAAGGCCAGCTGGAAGCCGGCCAGCTTCCCGCCGTCGACGCGCCGCCGGTAGAAGTCGTGGAAGGCCTCCGAGGTGGACCACTCCCACGGCCCCTGCTGGATGTTGCCGTAGGCGAGGACGAAGCGTCCCGGCACCGATTCCAGGGCGTCGACCGCCGCGTCGGCGTGGTCGGCGCTCTGCAGGCCGTGCGACCAGTCCACGCTGGTGGTGACCCCGGCGTCGATCGCCTCGATGGCCGACAGCAGGTTGCCGGCGTGGACGTCCTCGGGCCGGAACAGCTTGCCGGACTCCAGGTAGTACCAGACGAAGTACTGGGTGAGCGTCCAGTCGGCGCCGTAGCCGCGCATCGCGGTCTGCCACATGTGCCGATGGGTGTCGATCATGCCGGGCATCACGATCCCGCCGGACGCGTCGATCTCCAGCGCGTCGCCGGGCGCGTCGAGGCGGTGCCCGACCTCCACGATCCGGTCGCCGGCGACCAGCACGTCACCGCCGGGCAGGACCGTGTGTGAATCGTCCATGGTGAGAACCAGACCGTTGCGCAGCAGCACCGGCCGGTCGTTAGCGCTCATCGTCTCCCCCTCTCGGACGGCTGTCCGCTGTCCGGGCAGGCCGTTGACACGTGAGCATCATGCGCGCAGTCTGGGTCGGCGGACAAGTGTCCGTAGAACGGTCGGTGATGATGACGCAGCAACACCCACCACTGGACGGACTGCTCGTCGCGGACTTCTCCCGGATCCTCGCCGGTCCGTACGCGACGATGCTGCTGGCCGATCTCGGCGCCCAGGTGGTCAAGGTGGAGGGTCCGTCCGGGGACGACACCCGCACCTGGATGCCGCCGGTCCGCGACGGCGTCTCCACGTACTACCTCGGGATCAACCGCAACAAGCGGTCGATCGCCCTGGACCTGAAGGACCCGGACGACCGGGCCGCCGCCCAGGAGCTCGCCCGCCGCGCCG
The DNA here is from genome assembly GCF_040638955.1 of Actinoplanes sp. NPDC024001. Taxonomy (NCBI): domain Bacteria; kingdom Bacillati; phylum Actinomycetota; class Actinomycetes; order Micromonosporales; family Micromonosporaceae; genus Actinoplanes; species Actinoplanes sp. NPDC024001. Next base: position 30,837 of record NZ_JBEZZB010000068.1, on the reverse strand, counting down.
ACGTAATGATCGAGAACTTCAAACCGGCCGGGCTGGCCCGGTTCGGGCTCGACTACGACACCGTCGCCGCCGGCAACGAGCGGGTCGTCTACGCCAGCATCACCGGCTTCGGCGCCGGCGCGGGCGCCGACCTGCCGGGGTACGACCTGATGGTCCAGGCCATCTCCGGGCTGATGAGCCTCACCGGGGACGCGGACGGCCCCGCCTACCGCGCGGGGATCTCCGTCTTCGACGTGATGACCGGCATGCACGCCGTCATCGGCATCCTCTCCGCCCTGCACCACCGCGACCGGACCGGCCGCGGCCAGCAGGTCCAGGTCAACCTGCTGTCGTCGGCGCTGTCCGGGCTGGTCAACCACTCCGGCGGATACGTCGCCTCGGGCACCGTGCCCTACCGGATGGGCAACGCGCACCCGAGCCTGTTCCCCTACGAGCCGCTGCCCGTCGCCGACGGCGAGCTGATCGTGATCGCCGGCAACGACGGCCAGTTCCGCCGGCTCTGCCAGGTCCTCGGGCTGCCCGGCCTGCCGGAGGATCCGCGGTTCGGCCGCAACCAGGACCGCACCGCCAACCGCGAACAGCTGCGGCCTCTGCTGGTGGACCGCCTGCGCGAGCGCACCCGCGACGAGTGGTTCCGCGAACTGACCGCCGCCGGGGTGCCGTGCGCGCCGATCAACACCATCGACGGCGGGTTCGGGCTCGCCGAGGAGCTGGGCCTGAACCCGGTGGTGACCACCGGCGGGGTGCCCGGCGTCCGCAACCCGATCACCTTCTCCGAAACCCCGGCGCGCTACGAGCTGCCGCCGCCGGGGCTGGACGAGCACGGCGAGGAGATCCGCGCGTGGCTGAGGAACTGAGCTTCCCCACCGGTCTGGGCACCTCGGACGCGACCACGATCTCCCTGCTCGGGCACGACCTGGCCGGTGACCTGATGGGCCGGGTCGGCTTCGGGGAGCTGGCGTTCTGGCTGGTCGCCCGGCGGCGGCCGAGTCCCGGCGAGACCCGGGTGTTCGAGGCCGTCCTGGTCGCGCTCGCGGACCACGGATTCACCCCGACGGCGATCGCCGCGCGCCTGACGTACCTCTCGGCGCCGGAAGCCCTGCAGGGCGCGCTGGCGGCCGGCCTGCTGGGGGGTGGATCGCGGTTTCTCGGGGTGACCGAGGACTGCGCCCGGTTCCTCAGCGAGGCGCTCGACGACGCCGAACCGGGCGAGAGCTGCGACGAGATCGCGCTGCGAGCGGTCAAGGCCACCCGTCGGGTGCCCGGCCTGGGCCATCCCGTCCACAAGGAACAGGATCCGCGGACACCGGTGCTGATCCGGATCGCCAAGGAGGAGGGGTGTTACGGGCGGCACCTGGAACTCTTCGAGGCGGTCGGCCGCGTACACCCGAAGAAGCTGCCGCTCAACGGCGCCGGCGTCTGCGGCGCCGCCCTCGCCGACCTGGGCCTGCCGGTGGATCTGCTGCGCGGTTTCGCGCTGCTGGCCCGCGCCGCGGGCCTGCTCGGGCACCTCGCCGAGGAACGCCGCCATCCGGTCGGCATGGACGTCTACCGCACCGTCGACCGCAACGCCGTCTACGAACCCTAAGGATCGACCATGGCCAGCATCGTCGCGGTCATCGCCTCCACCCACCACCCCTTCTACCTGCGGGCCAGCACCGCCACCGGCGCGGACCGTCCCCCGTTCGCCGACGAGTGGACCCGCAAGATCCTCGCCTTCCGGGAGACCCTGACCCGGGCCAACCCGGACGTGCTGGTGATGGTCGGCTCCGACCACTTCCACCAGCTGTGGCTGGACAACATGCCACAGTTCCTGGTCGGCAAGGCGCCGTTCTACGACGCGAACTGGTACAACGAGGAACGCGAGTTCGGCCTGCCCCGGATGCTGCTCAAGGGCCAGGAGGACCTGTCCGCGCACATCCTGCGCTCCGGCCTGGACGCCGGCTTCGACCTGGCGTTCAGCAACGAACTGCGCATCGACCACAGCATCACCTGCCCGATCATCACGCTGCGGCCGGAAGCCGACCTGCCGATCGTGCCGATCTACACCAACATCTTCGCGCCGCCGCTGCCGCAGCCCTCCCGGTTCGTGCAGCTCGGCGCGGCCATCCGCCGCATCGTCGAGCAGTGGCCGTCGCACCTGCGGGTCGCGATCATCGGCACCGGCCACCTGTCGCTGGAGCTCGGCGGGCCGCGCCAGTTCGGGCCGCACGGGCCCGACCCTGAGTTCGACCAGCGGGCGGTCGAGTGGATCGCCACCGGCGACCTGGACGGGTGCCTGCGCGAAGTGACGCTGGACAGCCTGCACGCGCCGGGCAACGCCACCCACGGGTTCATGGACTTCATGCTGATGATGGGCGTGGCCGGCGCCGGCGCGAAGGCCGACCACGTCGACACGCTCGACCTGTTCCACACCATGGAGGCGTACTTCACCTGGTACCCGAACGGAGCACCGGCATGAGCAAATACCTGCTGGACAAGTTCCTCTACACCGTGGACCGGGACCCCGCGCTCGTGGAGCGCTACCGCAACGACCCGGCCGCGTTCGTCACCTGGTGGGAGGAGAACCGCGCGAACGCGGTGCTCAACTGCCACACCGGCGAGGCGAGCACCTGGTTGCGCTTCACCGACGACGAGCGGTCCGCATTGGCCAACCACGATCATGTACGGCTGTTCGCGCTCGGTGCCCACCCGTTCCTGACCCTGACCCTGTTCATCGCCATGTTCGAGCGGGACAACCGGGAGCCCCTGGAGTACCAGAAGGCGTTCGGGGCCCGGCTGGCGCACTTCGACCTGCCGTACCCGGACATCGCGACATGATCCGCGCGGCGGTGGTGACGGCCTGTGGGCAGCCGCCAGTGATGCGGTCCCGGCCGGTGCCGATCGCCGGTCCCGGGCAGGTGCCGATCGCGGTGGTCGCCGCGCCGATCACGCCGCTCGACCTGCTGTGCGCGTCCGGCAGCAGCTACTTCGGGGTGCCGGCGCTGCCGTACGTCCCCGGGGTGCAGGGGGTGGGGCACCGCCCGGACGGCACACCGGTGTGGTTCGCGACGTCCGCGGGGATGCGGCCGGGAGACGGGAGCATGGCGGGGGCGGTGGCGGTGCCGGAGGTGGATGTGGTGCCGCTGCCGGGGAATGTGCCGTTGACGGCGGTGGCGGCGCTGGGGTTGTCGGCGGTGGCGGCGCATTCGGCGCTGACCCGCACCGGGTCGCTGGTGGAGGGCGAGCAGGTGCTGGTCCTCGGCGGCGGCGGGGTGGTGGGGCAGAGCGCGATCCAGCTCGCCCGGCTGGCCGGGGCGCGGCGGGTGATCGCGGTGGCGCGGTCGGCGGTCGCCCGGGATCGCGCCCTGGAGCTGGGGGCGGCGGCGGCGGTGCCGCTCGACGCGGACGATGACGTACCCACTCTGGCCGCGCGCCTGCGCGCGGCGACCGACGGGCCGCTGGACCTGGTGCTGGATCCGGTTTTCGGGGTGCCGGCGGCGGCCGCGCTGCGGGTGCTGCGGCCGGGTGGGCGGTTGGTGAATCTCGGTGGCTCGGCGGCGCCGACGGCGCCGTTCGATTCGGCGACGCTGCGGGCCGGGTCGTTGCGGATCCTCGGGTACACGAACAACGCGCTCACGGTGGCGGAGCGGGCGGAGTCGCTGACGGTGGTCGCCGAGCACGCGGCGGCGGGAAGGCTGGCGGTCGCGCACGAGGTGGTGCCGTTGGAGCAGGTGCGGGAGGGCTGGGAGCGCCAGGCTGCCGGGGTGGCCGGCGGCCGGGTCGTCCTCACTGTGTGACGTCTGATTCAGGCTTGACTTAATTAAGCGACGACTGAAATAGTCGGCGCATGCACGCGTTCGATGTCCTGGGTGACCCGGTGCGGCGCCGGATCCTGGAGTTGCTCGCCACCGGCGAGCAGCCGGCCGGCGCCATCAGTGAGGTGGTCCGGGCCGAGTTCGGCATCTCGCCGCCGGCCGTCTCGCAGCATCTGCGCGTGCTGCGCGAGTCCGGTTTCGCCTCGGTCCGGGCCGACGGCACCCGGCGTCTTTACGCCGTGCAGGCCGAGCCGCTGCTGGCGGCGCACGACTGGCTCGAGCGCTTCCGCCCGTTCTGGACCCAGCGGCTGGACGCTCTCGCCACCGAACTGGCACGCGGCCGCCGCAAGACGGCGAGCCGGCCCGGTTCGGCGGCTGCCCCGCCACCCGACGATCCTCCCGATCGCCCGGCCGATCCCCCGGCCCGGCGCCCTTCCGACCGTTCGCCTGACAGTGAGGAAAGTTGATGTTCGACATCGTCAGCCAGATCAACGCCACCCACCGTGAGCTCGGCTCCCTGCCGGTGTCGTCCGGCGAAGGGCGCTCGCTGCTTCTGCGCCGCGAGTACGACGCCGAGGTCGAGGACGTCTGGGACGCCTGCACCGATCCCGGCCGGCTGCACCGCTGGCTCGGCCCGGTCGAGGGCGACTTCCGCCTCGGCGGCGCCTTCCAGCTCAAGGACAACGCGGGCGGCGAGGTCCTGCGCTGCGAGCGCCCCCGCCTGCTCAAGGTGACCTGGGTGCTCGGCGAAGGCATGTCCACCGAGGTCGAGGTCCGTCTCACCCCGGGCGCGCCGGGCCGCACCGTCTTCGAACTGGAGCACTCCTCCCCCGCCGAGATCGTCGACGAGATGGTCCGCACCTACGGCCCCGGCGGCACGATCGGCATCGGGGGCGGCTGGGACCTGACCGTGCTCGCTCTCGACATGCACCTGCGGGGCGCCACGATGGATCCCGCCACCTGGGAGGACGCTCCCGAGGCGAAGGATTTCGCCACCCGCAGCTGCCACGCCTGGGGCGCTGTCGTCCAGTCCGCCTGGGGCACCAGCGACGAGGATCTGGCGGCGGCCGTCGCCTTCGGCGTGCAGCATTTCGCCCCGGAGTCCTGACCGCCCGGTGCCGGGCTCGTCCCGCGGACCCGGCATCGACTTTGGTCATCGCGCGGTGAACCTTCGGCTCCAGCGCACCCGGCGCGCCCGCCCCTAGCGTCAGGGTGTGAGCCGACGCGCTGTCCCCGTACTGACGTTGATCTTTCTCGCTCCGTGGGTGGGCGAGTACCTACTCGGCAACCTGTCCGTCCGGACGCTGCCGCTCATCGTCTTCCTGATGCCGATGTACGGCGGTGGCGCGCTGCTCATCCGCGAGGTGGTGCGCCGGGCCGGGCGTGGCTATCCGGCGATGCTGCTGCTGGGTGCCGCCTACGGCATCGCGGAGGCCGGCCTCGCCGATCTGACGTTGTTCAACCCGCCGCTCGCCGGGGCGGGATTCGACCTGGTCAGCGCGGTCTCCTTCGTCGCCGGCCATGCCGTCTGGAGTGTGACGGTCCCGATCGCCATCGCGGAGAGGGTGGCCGGGCCGCGGGGGCGCACACCGTGGCTGAGCGGCCGGGGACTGGTGGTGACCGCTGTCGTCTACGTGGCCGGGTGCGCGCTGATCTTCTCGGACGCGTACGACACGGTTTCCGTGCGCCCGTCCGCCGTACAGGTGGCTGCGGTGCTGGTGGCGATCGCCGCGTTCGTGGCGTGGGGCCTGCTGGCGCCGTCTCGCGTTCGCCCGGGCACCGGCCCGGTGCCGCGGCCGCTGTTGCTGGGTTGGGGCACGTTCGTCACCGCGAGCGTCTTCGTCGCCCGGCCGGAGACGGCGGCGGGCCTGGTGTTCGGCGCATGCCTCCTGATCGTCGCGTGGATCCTGGTGCGACGGTGGTCGCAGGCTCCCGGCTGGACCGCGTGGCACGGCTACGCGCTGGTGGCCGGCGTGCTGCCGGTCTATGCCTGGCTGGGTTTCGTGCTCACCGCCCTGCTGGAGCCGGACGACGGCGTGCGCTGGGCGGGGAACGTGGTGTTCGCCGTGCTGGCCGGAGCGTTGCTGGTCGCCGTCGCTCCCGCCCGGAGCACCCACCGGCAGGACGTGGCCTGAGCGCCGATTCCTGTCGTACCCCGGTGTTAGGTTTCGGCCATGATCGAGGTTGCCCCGTCATGCCACCACCACGCCCGCCAGAGGGGCGACGACGTGCACACCAGCCCGGCACAGTGAGACGCGCGGCAGTCATGGCAGCCCTCTCACCCCGTCTGGCCGCGATCGTCGACGCTCTCCCCCTCACCCCGCACCTGCGCGTGCTCGAGATCGGCTGCGGCCCCGGCGCGGCGGCCCGCGCCGTCGCCGCCCGCCTGACCACCGGCCACATCGTGGCGATCGATCGTTCCGCCACCGCGGTCGAGCAGGCCACGGCCGCCTGTGCCGCCGAGATCGCCGCGGGCCGGATGAGCGTGCGCCGGGCCACCGCCGAGGAGTTCGCGCTGGAGCCGGGTGAGGAGCCTTTCGACCTGGTCTTCGCCGTGCGGGTGGGCGCGCTCGACGGCCGCCATCCCGCGGCCGGCCGGCTGGCCCTGGCCCGGATCGCGGCGGTCACCCGGCCCACGGGCCGGGTGTTCATCGACGGCGGAGACCCCCTTCGCGAGATCTTCCCGCACAACCCGTCCGCGGGCGTCCATGTTGGACGCGCCCCCGGCCCGGTGAGAGAGTAGGCGACAACGCCAGGGAGGTATCGATGCGTGCGATTGCGGTGACCGCGGCAGGCGGACCGGAGGTTCTGCGGGTCGTCGACCAGCCCGATCCGGTGCCGGCCTCCCATCAGGTGCTGGTCCGCGTGCGCGCCGCCTGCGTGAACCCGGCCGACGTCGCCGCCCGCACCGGCCACATCCCGGGCGGTCCGGTCCCGCCACCGTTCACGCTGGGCTGGGACATCGCCGGCGAGGTCGTGGCCACCGGCGCCGACGTCACCGCCCTGCGCTCCGGAGATCTCGTCGCCGGCATGATCCCGTGGTTCCTCACCCGCGGGTCCGTCGGCGGCTATGCGGAACTCGTCGCCGCCGACGCCGACTGGCTGGTGCCGCTGCCCGCCGGCCTGGATCCGGTGGCCGCCGCCACCGTGCCGCTCAACGCGCTGACCGTCCACCGCGCCCTGCGGATGCTCGACCTGCCCGTCCCCACCGATTTCCTGGTCACCGGCGCGAGCGGCGGTGTCGGCGGCTTCGCCGTGCAGCTCGCCGCCCAGGCCGGTCACCGGGTCCTGGCGCAGGCCAGCAACGGCGACGAGGAGTGGGTGCGCAGCCTGGGCGCGCACACCGTGATCCCCCGCTCAGCGAGCCTGGCCGACGCCGGCCCGGTGCCCGCCGCGCTCGACGCGGTCCCTCTCGGCGACCCGGCCGCGGCCGCGGTCGGTCCCGGCGGCACCGTGATAACCACGCGCCCGACGCCACCTCTCGACCCGGCCCGCAAGGTGCGCCAGGAGATCGTCCTGGTGCGACTGGACCAGCCGGCCCTGCGCGACCTGCTGGAAGCCGTGGCGCAGGGCTCGTTGCGCACCCGGGTGGCCGCCACCCTCCCGCTCACGGCCGCCGCCGAAGCCCACCAGCGGCTCGAAGGCGGAGGCCTGCGCGGCAAGATCGTCCTGATCCCCTGATCGCTCGCCAAGGCGTTCACGAGCCATCACTCACGTGACGGCGCGTTGCCGCGGCATGACAATCTGTGAATATGAGCGTCGAGGTTGCCGTAGCGATAGCGGCAGTCCTGGTGTCAGTGACAGCTATCGCCGTTTCATCCGCACTCACCTGGCGACAACTGCGATCGTTGCGCAGCGCGAATCATCTGCCCGTCGCGATCGAGCTGATCACGCGCGACATGGGCCTCGCCGAGTTCTGGAACCAGGAGCAACTGCTGGTCAGCGGCCTCGCCGACGTCTCCCCCGACACCCCGGTCTCCGAACTGCCGGACCCGTTGCGCAGCGCCGCATATTCGATCGCGTCATGTTATGACTCGATGGGCATCCTGGTGGCCTTCGGCTGCATCGAGGAACGGCTCGTGGTGGCCACGACCAATTTCCGCATCCGGCGCATGTGGCGGGCACTCGAACCGCACATCCACGCCGAACGCGAGGCCCGGCAGGGCCTGTTCATGGACTTCTTCGAGGACCTCGCCTGCCGCGCCAACGCCCATGACCCGATGGCACTCCACCACGAGTTGCGCCTGCGCAGCATGCCGCGAACCGCCGCGAACGACCTCGCACCCTCACGACCGGCGTCCTGACGCGACGACACCCGCACGCCGCCAGCCGACCAGGCCGCACACCGCGAAACCGAGCGCGTTCGCCACCCCGTGCGTGGCCGCCATCCAGCTGAGCGACGGGTGCGGGACCCCGGTCGCCTCGCCGACGGCCCAGCTCAGCGCGAGCAGCATCGACGCGGCGAGGACGAGCGCTGACGTGCCGAGCAGCACCGCGGTCAGCCGGTCGTGCCGGCCGTTTCTGGCGTGCCGCCAGGTCAGCAGCCCGACCGTCCACATGCCGGCGGTCAGCACCAGCGCTCCGGCCAGCTCCACGAACTCGCCGGTGAAGTAGCCGAGCAGCACCAGCATCGTGCCTGCCGGCACGGCGAGCGCGGCAGCGGCCGCCCAGCGCCCGGGCGCGATCTGACGCTGCAGCCCGGCGATCAGCGCGGCCGCGAACCCGGCGAAGTGGAAATGCGCCACGGTCAGCGCCAGCACCCCCAGCTCGAAGCCGAACAGCCGGTAGCCGGCCCGCTCGGCGATCAGCGCGCTCGCCGCGATCGCCGGGCTGATCAGGGCGGTCACCACCGCGAGCTGGGCGGGCCGGTCACGCTCGGCACGCCACAACACCCGGATCGCGTACGCACCGAGCACCCCCGCCGACGCCGCGTAGATCACGGCGAGCCCCACCGCGAGGGGCCCCCGCGGCAGCCACAGGCTGACCGCCCCCGCCACGGCCCCGACGGGCCACCACCGCCGGGCCGCCTCCCCCGCCGGGTCCGCCAGGAGCCGCAGCCCCAGCGGCACGACCACCAGCATCCCTACGGTGACCAGCAGATTCACCAGCGCCCACACGACCGCTCCCCATTGTTGAACACGTTCAACTTGAGGGAACTCTAGCAATCCGGAACGCGCGCACCCTGATGACCCGGATCTGTTCATCGCCGTTGACGCGTGCCCGCACACTCCAGATATGCGGCCGGTCGAGCAGCAGTGGATCGAGACCTCGCTGGACTGGATGGTCGCCGAGTTCGGCCGGGACCGGCTGCTCGGCACGGTGGTGCTGCCGACGGACGACTTCTTCCCCGGCACCTACCGGGCCGGCCGGGACGACGTCCGGTCGGTGCTCGGCATCGTCTGCGCGCACATGGGCGTCGACCCGGCCCGGATCACGCTGGAGCACTACGCCGACGACGAGGACGCCGCCGAGCTGGCCGCCCACGTTCCGCTGAGCAGCCGGTCGTCCGGCGCCGCCGGCCACTTCCGCATCCGGGACGGCCGGGCGATCGTCGCGGTCGACGACGCTCAGGCCGCCGCCCCGATGGCGCTGGTCGCGACGATCGCCCACGAGCTGGGCCATGTCCTGCTGCTCGGCGACGGCCGGATCACGCCCGAGCGCCGGGACCATGAGCCGCTGACCGACCTGCTGACGGTCTTCTTCGGCCTGGGGATCTTCTCGGCCAACTCGGCTTTCGCGTTCGCCCAGGACACCGGCAGCTACCGCACGTCCCGGCTGGGCTACCTGACCGAGCCGATGTACGGCTACGCCCTGGCCCGTTACGCCTGGCTGCGCGGCGAGAAAGATCCGTCATGGGCGAGATTCCTGGACACGAACCCTCGCACGTACCTCAAGCGGGGCCTGCGCTACCTGGCCGGCCGCCGATCGCGGGTGTAGGTGTCGACGTGCGCCACGATCCGTTCCAGCGCGGCCGCTCCCGCGTCGGTGTTGAGGTCGATCTGGTATTCGTGGTCGAGGATCGGGCTGTGGTCGTCGGGATAGAACAGCGCGTCCACCGTCACTCCCCTGGCCCGCAGCGCCTCGGCCAGCGCCACCGAGTGCCGCCGCAGCGGGTCCCCGTTGCCCACGGTCAGGAATGTCGGCGGAAAGTGCTCGCTGACGTGCTGCGGCAGTGACGCGAAGGCGAACCGTGGATCGTTCTGGAAGTCCCTGGTTCCGGTGTACGCCCACATGATCGCCCGCAGGAACCGTCCGTACTCCCCCTGGTAGTCCGGCAGGTTCAGGTCGTAGGGCCCGCAGGCGAGCACGGTCGCACGGATCCGCACGCCCGGCGCGACCAGCGGCAGCCGGGCGGCCGCGGCGAACGCCGCGTCGCACAGCGCCAGCGCGATCTGCCCGGCGATCTGTGCCCCCGCCGAGTCCCCGGCGAGGACGATCCGGTCCGGGTCCACACCGAGCCGTGCAGCGTTGCGCCGCAGGTAGGCCAGCGCCGCCGCCACCTGCAGCACCGGCGTCGGATACCGGCGTTCCGGCGCGTGCGAGTACTCCACCCCTACCGTGGTGAACCCGCGGCCCGCCAGGATCCGCAGATAGTTGCGCAGGTCCTTCCGGGTGCCGGCGATGAACGCCCCACCGTGCACCCACACGATCGTCGGCAGCGGGCCGGTCGCGGAGTCCGGCCGGAACACATCGAGATAGGCGTCGCGGTCCGCCGGGTCATAACGCTCGTCCAGCACACTGACGATGCCCGACGGCACAGCGGGCTGCAGCCGCTCGTTGATCCCTTCGCCGCTCAACGCCGGCAGGTGCCGGATGACGAGAACCATCGGCCACGGGCTGAGCCGGAACGCCAGCCAGGCGGCGAGCACCAGCGCAACGACGACGGCGGCGAAGATCAGCAGACCCGTCATGCCGGCCGGTCCTCGGGCACGGTGAGCTCCGCCCAGCCCTGCGCGTCGATGCCGAGCACGTGCAGGTAGTCCAGCAGCGACGCCACCATGTCGGTCGATGCGGGGTCGAGCAGCCACTGCACCTGCAATCCGTCGGCCATGGCGATGAACTGCTGCGCGCACAGCCGCGGGTCCCGTCCGGTCACCGGCGGGTCGGCCGCCGCGAACTCGTGGGCGAATCCCCGGGCGAGGGTCTCGCGCAGCCGGGTGTAGCGGCCGCGGAAGTAGTCGTACGCCGGGTGGCTGCTCTCGGTCGCCTCGGTGGAGAGCTTGACGAACAACGGGGCGATGTCCGGCCGGCTCTGGTTGCGGGCGATGTCGCGGATCATCCACCGGATGATCACCTCGTCGACCGAGGCGGGTCCGGTGCCGGCGGCGACGTATCCGCGGATCGCCTCGATCTCCGCCCGGTCCCGTTCGATCATCATGGTGAGCAGCAGGTCGTCCTTGCCGGTGAAGTAGTGCAGCAGCCCGGCGTGGGTGATCCCGGCGCGGGCGGCGACCTCACGCAGCGACACCCCGGCGTACCCGCGCTCGGCGAAGATCTCCAGGGCGGTGTGCAGGATCCGCCGCCGGGTCCGTTCGCCCTTGGTGAGGCGCTCGGGCGTCTGTGTCACAGGAACTCCTTGGGGAAAACGTCAACCGAACGGTAGTAGCCGCCGAAACCGAGCCGTTCCCAGACGGGTGCGTGCGCGGCGATCCGGGCGGCGAGCCGCGGCCACGGCTGCCGCTGCCGGTTCCACATCATCTCGGCCAGCACCGGCAGGCGCGGCAGCAGCAACGCCGCCAGGTCGTCGACGCCGCCGATCGTCTCGGCCCAGAGGGCCGCCTGCGCCCCGGCCACGGCAGGCAGCTCATCCCAGGCCCAGTCATGCAGGTCACGGGTACGCGCCGCCGGGTACCCGCCGTGCCCAAGGCGCGCCATCAGCGTGTTCTGGGACGTGTTGAGCGACGGTTCGGCATATCGCCGGTCGAGGTAGAACGGGTAGCTCGGCGACAGCAGCAGCCACGCCCCGTCGGCGATGGCCCGCGGCTGGTCGTGCGGCGCCTGCGCGAAGGTCGCCGACAGGGTGTCACGCAGCGCCGCGTATTCGGGCGGCAGCCGATCGAGCACGTCGGGTCCCGGCGCGTCACGCGGCGAGATCCACTGCTGGAGCACGTCGCCCTCGGTGAAGGCTCCGGCCCGCGCCGCCTCCTGCCAGGCGACCGGCCGTTTCCCGTTGGCCCGCACCCGCCGGTGCAGCAGCCGCACGAAGGCGGCGTACTCCTGCGGGTCCATGCTGAACGCCTCGTCCCCGCCGACGTGCACGTAGGGCGTCGGGGTCAGTGAGCAGAGCAGGTCCACCGCCTGCTCGGCGAAGGCGACGGCGGCGGGCACGCCGGGCCGCAGGTGGCCCAGGCCCGGCAGCGCGGCCGGCCCTTCGCCGGCCAGTTCGGGGTACGCGGCAAGCACCGCCCCCACGTGTCCCGGCATGTCGAACTCCGGCAGCAGGGTGATGTGCCGCCGCCGCGCGTACTCGGCGAGCCCGGCGATCTCGGCGGCGCTGTAGCTGCCGCTGCCGGCCGGGGTGAGCGCGGGCCGCCCCGGCATCTCCACCCGCCAGGCCTGGTTGTCGGTCAGGTGCAGGTGCAGCACGTTGAGCCGGTACCAGGCGAGCAGGTCCACCACGGCCTCGAGCTCGGCGACGCTCAGGAAGTGCCGCGCCACGTCCAGCGTCAGCCCGCGCCACCGCAGGTCCGGCGCGTCCGCCGCCTCGAACAGCAACAGCCCTGACGGCCCGGCCGCCTGAACGACCACGGTCAGCGCCCGGAACGCGCCGGCTTCGGTCGCGGCCCGGATCGTGCGCCGCTCCACCGTGTACGACTCGTCGCCGTCGAAGCCGGGCGCCAGCCCGCTCGGCGACCCCGACCGCCGTGCGGGGTCGATCTCGACGACCACGTCCGCCTCGTCCGCCCCCGCCGTCAGCACTTTGCGGCCGGCACACCGCTCGGCGAGTTCCGCGACGGCCTCGACCAGCGACGCCGGCCCGCAGACGCGCAGCGTGTCAACACCGAGGTGGCGGGCGGTGCCGGTCCACGTGACCCGCTGCGGCGCGGGGACGACGGGCGGGTTCACGACCGTTCCCCGGCGAACTCGCGCTCGTACGCCGCACGCCGCAGTCGCTGCCGTTGCGGGTCGGCGACCGGCGCCGACAACAGCAGCCGCCGGGTGTACGGGTGCTTCGGCTCGGCGGTGACCTGCTCGGCCGTACCGGATTCGACGATCTCCCCGTGCCGGATGACCGAGACCACGTGGCTGATGTGCCGCACGACCGCCAGGTCGTGCGAGATGAACAGGTAGGCCACGCCGGTGTCGCGCTGGATCTCCTGCAGCAGGTCGAGCACGGTCCGCTGGGTGGTCAGGTCGAGCGCCGACACCGGCTCGTCGCAGACGATCAGCCGGGGCCCGATGGCGAGGGCCCGCGCGATGGCGATCCGCTGCCGCTGCCCGCCGGAGAACTCCCGGGGCAGCCGGTCCATCGCGCCGGCCGGCAGCCCGACGCGTTCCAGCAGCCCGGCCACCCGCTGCCGGGCCTCCCGTGGCCGCTGTCCCTGGCCGTAGAGCGGTTCGGCGAGGGTGTCCCCCACCGGCCGCGCCGGGTTCAGCGACGTGTAGGGATCCTGGAAGATCACCTGGAGGTCGCGGCTGAGCGCCCGGCGCCGGCGCGACGTCAACGCGTGGATGGGCGAGCCGTCGAGGTGGATCGTGCCGGCCGCCACCGGGACCAGCCCGAGCACGGCCCGCCCGATGGTGGTCTTGCCGGAGCCGGACTCGCCGACCAGGCCGTGCGTCTGCCCGGCCTCGACGACCAGGTCGACACCCTTGAGCACCTCGGTCGGCGCGGCGCGCCAGCCCTTGCCGGGGAAGTTGACCCGCACCCTGTCGAGGCGCAGCAGCGGGGATGTGGTCATCGGGACTCCGTGAGGGGCAGTTCGTCGAGGACGGCGTCGACCAGCGAGCGGGTGTAGTCGTGGCGGGGTGCGCCGAGCACCTCGGCGACCGGTCCGGTCTCGACGATGCGGCCCTGCCGCATGACGGCGACCGTGTCGCACAGGTCGGCGACCACGCCGAGGTTGTGGGTCACCAGCAGGACGCCGAGGCCGCGTTCGCGTTGCAGCCGGCGCAGCAGGGCCAGGATCTCGGCCTGCACGGTGACGTCCAGGGCGGTGGTCGGCTCGTCGGCGATCAGCAGCCGCGGGTCGCCGGCCATCGCGGCGGCGATCAGGACCCGCTGGGCCATGCCGCCGGAGATCTGGTGCGGGTAACTGCGCAGAACCCGGTCGGGGTCGCGGATCTCGACGGCCCGCAGCAGGTCGGCGGCGCGTTGCCGGGCGGCGGCGCGGGAGACCCCGGCGGCGCGGATCGGTTCGATCAGCTGGGAGCCGATGGTGAACGATGGGTCGAGGTTACTCATCGGCTCCTGCGGCACGTAGGCGACGACGCTCGTGCGCAGCCGGCGCCAGTCGCGGGCGCCCAGGCCGACGACCTCGGTGCCGTCGACGGTGATGCTGCCGCCGCTGACCCGGCCGCCCTCGGGCAGGATGCCGAGGATCGAGAACGCGGTCTGGGTCTTGCCGGAGCCGGACTCGCCGACCAGGCCGACGATGCGGCCGGGTTCGACGTCGAGGTCGACGTCGTGGACCACCTCGCGTTCCGAGCCGTCGGGCAGCCGGTAGGAGACGGCGAGCGACCGGACCGAGAGCAGGGCGGCCCGGGGTTCGCCGTCCAGCCGCGCCGGGCGTACGTCTGCGGGAAGCCGGCGGCGGGCCTGCCGGGGCCCGGTGGCGCGGTCTTCCAGGGCATCGCGCAGCGCGGAGGCGAGCAGCACCAGGGCCGCGCTGGTCAGGCCGAGGGCGAGGCCCGGCCAGAGCATCAGCCGCGGGGCGCGCTGCACGTATTGGAAGCCCTCGTTGAGCATGGCGCCCCAGGTGGGCAGGCTGCCGCTGGAGCCGACGCCGATGAACTCCAGGCCGGCTTGCAGGCCGAGGGCGACGCCGGCGACCAGGGCGAGCTGGATGATGATCGGGGCGCGGACCACGACCAGCACGTGCCGGGTGATGATCCGCCAGGCCGGCAGCCCGGCGACCCGGGCCGCGTCGAGGTAGAGCTCGCCGCGCACGTTGACGACGATGCCGCGGACCAGCCGGAAGAAGCTCGGCGCGGCCAGCACCCCGAGGATGATCATGAGGGCCCAGACGGTGGGGCCGAGCACCGCCCGCGACGCGAGCAGCACGATCATCGCCGGCAGGGCCATCACCAGGTTCACCAGCCAGCTGGAGACGGCGTCGAACCAGCGGCCCGCGTACCCCGCGAGCAGGCCTGCGGGGATGCCGAGCGCCACCGCGACGGCCAGCGCGAGCACCGCACCGCCGAGCGTGTTGCGCGCGCCGTGAACGAGGCGGCTGAAGATGTCGCGCCCGGCCGAGTCGAAGCCCAGCGGGTGGCCGTCGCGGGCCGCGCCGAAGGCGTCGCGCAGCACGGCCGCGTCCGGGCGCGCGTCGGTGAGCAGCGGCGCGGCCAGCGCCGCGCCGATAACCACCAGCAGGACCAGCGCGGAGAGCACGCCGAGGGGGTTGCGCAGAAAGCGGTGCCAGGCGTTCACGCGCGCCTCGCCTTCGGGTTGAGCACGCCGATGGCCACGTCGACGGCGAGGTTGACCAGGACGACCCCGACGACGGTGACCATCAGCATCCCCATGATCACCGGGATGTCGCCGCGGGTGGTGTAGGTGACCGCCATGCTGCCCAGGCCGGGCAGGCCGAAGATCTGCTCGACCAGGACCGCGCCGCCGAGCAGGCCGACGAACTGCATGCCGAGGACGGTCAGCGCGGGGGCGGAGGCGTTGCGCAGCACGTGCTTGACCAGGATGCTGCGCCGGGACAGGCCGCGGGAGCGCAGCGTGCGCACGTAGTCCTGGCGCAGCACCTCGATCACCGCGGAGCGGACCTGCTGGCTGGTGCCGGCGACCGCGCCGATCGACAGCGAGACGATCGGCAGGGTCACGGTGGAGAGCCAGCCGCCGGCCGACTCGGTCAGCGGGATGTAGCCGATGGCCGGGAACCAGCCGAGGCGCACCGCGAAGACCAGCACGATCACCAGGGTGACCAGGAAGCCGGGCAGGGCGTAGCCGAGGACGCCGAGGATCTGCACGAGGCGGTCGGCGGCGCCGCGGCGGACCCCGGCCCAGATGCCCAGGGCGAAGGAGACGACCGCGGTCACCAGGGTGACGCCGAGCATCAGGCTGAGTGTCACCGGGAGCCGGCCGGCGATCGCGGTACCGACGTTCTCGCTGGTGAACCACGAGGTGCCGAGGTCGCCGCGGGCCGCGTGGGCGAGCCAGTCGGCGTACTGGACCAGCACCGGGCGGTCCACGCCGAGCTCGGCGTTGGTCGCCGCGACCAGTTCGGCCGGGGCGTCCGGGCCGAGCAGGCTGCGGGCCACGTCGTTGTCCGGCAGCGACAGCAGCAGGTAGGTGACGAAGGAGATGACGAGCACGAGCAGCACGCCCGCGCCCGTCCTCCGGAGCACGAAGCCGAGCATCAGGCTGCCGGCTGGTAGTTGTACAGGGCGGGGACGGCCAGGCCGGCCTGCGGGACGACGCTGATCGTCGGGACGGTGACGTGCAGGTACTGCATGCGGTAGAGCGGCACGTACCAGGCCTGCTCGACGATGTGCCGGTTGAGCTGCTGGGCCAGGGTGGCGGCCTGGGCCGGGTCGGCGGCGCGGATCTTCGCGGTGAGGTCCTGGATGGTCGCGTCGGTGTCGCCGAACGGGTTGGCGATGGTCTTAGGCAGGATCGAGCCGCTGACCGTGGCCCAGTCCTTGGCGGGCTGGCCGCCGTTCATCACCACGCCGGGGTACTGGAACTCGCGGAACGTCTTGGTCAGGAACGAGACCCGGTCCAGGTCGTCCCACTTCAGCGTGATGCCGACGGCGGCCAGGTCGGCCTTCATCGCCTCGGCGAGCGAGTCCGGGACCAGCGCGGTGAGCCGGGGCAGGGTGAGGGTGAACCCGGCCGCGTGACCGGCCTCGGCGAGCAGCGACTTGGCCTTCGCCGGGTCGTGGCGGTAGAAGGAGTCCAGTTCCTTGGTGTAACCCGGCGCCTGGCTGCCCCAAATCTGGCTGGTGGCCGTGCCGCGGCCCTGCTGGATCTGCTCGACCAGCACGTCGCGGTCGATGGCGTAGTTGATCGCCTGCCGCACCCGCGGGTCACCGAGCGCGGGCACCTTGGCGCCCTTGCGGTCGAAGATGTTGAGCAGCTTGAGGTCGATCTCCTGCGTGGTGGTCTTGAGCTGGGTGCCGGTGGTGGCGGCGATCTGCTGGTCGACGCTCTGCAGCACGGCGGCGCGGATCTGGCCGGTCTTGAGCCCGTTGACGATCGCGTTCTCGTTGTCGAAGACGTACATGGTCACCGTGGCGAACGCCGGCGCCGGTCCCCAGTACTTCTCCTTGCGGGCGAACGTCCACTGGGTGCCGGCCATGGTGGCGTCGGCGACCAGCCGGTACGGCCCGGTGCCGTCGGGGACGGTGGCGAACGGCTTGTCCTGGCTGAACTTGGCCGGGTTGGCGACGAGCCCGTAGGCGTCGGAGAGGCTGTCCAGCAGCGCCGGGTCCGGTCCGGTCAGCTTGATGACGACCGTCTTCGGGTCGGTCACCTCGACCGACTTGGTGCTCAGCGCCTGGGCGTTCTCGGCGGCGCCGCCGGCACGGAACCGGTCGAGGTTGGCCTTGACCGCCTTGGCGTCGACCGGGGTGCCGTCGTCGAAGGTGACGCCGTCGCGGACGGTGAGGGTGAGCGCCGTGTTGGTGGCGTCGTACTTCCAGTCGCTGGCGAGCATCGGGCTGAGTTTGCCGTCCGGCTCGCGTTTGATCAGCGTGTCGTAGACGGCCTGGTAGAAGGGGATGCTCCCGCCGCCCGCGTCGACCGGGTCCATGCTGCGGGCCGGCGTCATGGTGCCGATGGTCAAGGTTTTCAGCTTCTCGCCGGCGGGGGTGCCGGCGTCAGCGGTACAGGCGCCCAGGGCGAGGAGCGCGCCGAGAGCGAGCACGCCCGTGGCGGTGCGCAGAGTCCGGTTCATGGACGAACACCTCGTTGTGAAAGGGGGACGCACGGCGGGACACCGCGGTGCGGGAACCGAGCATAGCGAAAAATCTACCAAGTGGTAGATTCTCTTTCCCGATCGTTGTTTCGCCTGTTCAGAAAGGGTCCACATGGATCTGGACGGCCGCGCCGCGCTCACCTCCGGCAGCGACACCTGGCACACCACCGGCGACGGCGAGCTGCCCGCGCTCACCCTGGCGGACGGCCCGCACGGCGTGCGGCGCGCCCGCGAGGGCGGTGACGCGCTCGGCATCGGCGACAGCATCCCGGCCACCTGCTACCCGCCGGCGGTGGCGCTCGGCTCGACGTGGAACCCGGCCCTGCTGCGCCGGGTCGGGCGGGCCCTGGGCCAGGAGGCCCGGGCTCTCGGGGTCGACGTGCTGCTCGGCCCCGGCATGAACATAAAGCGGTCGCCGCTGGGCGGGCGCAACTTCGAGTATTTCGCCGAGGACCCGCACCTGACCGGGGTGCTCGCCGCGGCCATGGTCGAGGGCATCCAGGCGGCCGGCGTCGGGGCCTGTGTGAAGCACTTCGCGGTGAACAACCAGGAGACCGACCGGATGCGGGTCAGCGCCCGGGTCGACGAGCGGGCGCTGCGCGAGATCTACCTGGCCGGGTTCGAGCACGTGGTGCGCACCGCCCGGCCGTGGGCGCTGATGAGCGCCTACAACCGGGTCAACGGCGTGCCGGCCAGCGAGCACCCGTGGCTGCTCACCGACGTGCTGCGCGGCGAGTGGGGTTTCGACGGCGTGGTGGTCTCCGACTGGGGCGCGGTCGGCGACCGGGTGGCCGCGGTCCGCGCCGGCTGCGACGTGGAGATGCCGCCGACCGGAACCGATCACCTGGTCGCCGACGCGGTCCGGGCCGGCGAGCTGGACCCGGCGGTGCTGGACCGGGTCCGCGACCGCCTGCGGCTGCTGCACCAGCGGGTCAGCGGCGCTGATCCGGCGCCGGTCGCCGACGAGGACGTGGCCCGGCAGGCCGCCACCGAGGCGGCCGTGCTGCTGAAGAACGACGGTGCGATCCTGCCCCTGTCCCCCACCGGGCTGCGCCGGCTGCCGGTGTTCGGCGAGTTCGCCCGCACCCCGCGCTACCAGGGCGGCGGCTCGTCGCGGGTGGTGCCCACCGCGCTGTCGTCGCTGCTGGACGCGCTGACCGCACGGCTCGGCGACGTGGTCGCGTTCGCCGGCGACGAGGTTGCCGTGGCGCAGGGCGCGGACGCGGTGGTGGTCATGCTGGGCCTGCCCGCGGAGGCCGAGTCGGAAGGCTACGACCGGACCACCCTCGCGCTGCCGGCCGACCAGCTACGCCTGCTGGAAGAGGTGGCCCGGGTCAACCCGCGGATCGTGGTGGTGCTGGCCAACGGCGGCGTGGTGTCGGTCGCCGAGTGGCAGCACCACGCCCAGGCCGTGCTGGAGGGCTGGCTGCCCGGTCAGGCCGGCGGCGAAGCCCTGGCCGATCTGCTGCTCGGCGTATTGGCTCCGTCCGGCCGGCTCGCCGAGACGATCCCGCTGCGGCTGGAGGACCACCCCAGCCACCTGCACTTTCCCGGCCGCGACGGGCAGGTCGTCTACGGCGAGAGCGTGCACGTCGGCTACCGGCACTTCGAGGCGCTCGGCACGCCGGTCGCCTACCCGTTCGGCCACGGGCTGACCTACACGACGTTCGGCTACCGCGACCTGACGATCACCGAGACCGGCGAGCTGACCTGGGAGGTCGGCTGCACGATCACCAACACCGGCGAGCGCGACGGGCAGGAGGTGGTCCAGCTCTACGTCGGCCACCAGCTGCGCGGCTTCGAAAAGATCACCCTCGAGGCGGGTGGCGAGCAGCGCGTCACCCTCGCGCTCACCGCGCGAGACCTCGCGATCTGGGACGTACGGCACCAGCGCTGGACCGTCGACGCCGGTGCTCGCCAGATCCGGGTCGGCGCCTCGTCCCGCGACATCCGGCTCACCGGCGACCTGCACACCGAGGGCGACCGGTTCCTGCCGCCGCTGACCGGTGACTCGACGGTCGGCGAGTGGCGTGCCCACCCGGCGGGCGGGCCGCTGCTCGGCCGGCTGCTGCAGCAGGCCCGCGCCGGGCGGGCCACCGAGATCGCCCCCGAGTTGCTGCGCATGGTCGACGGGATGCCGCTGATCAAACTGCGCACGTTCGGGGTCGGGCTCACCGCCGAGGTCGTCGACCTGCTCGTCGGCCAGGCCGAACACGACCGCGCCGAACTGATCCGCTCCGGCGCGTACCGCGACCGGTGAACCCCCTCCCCCGCAAAGGAACACCCGTGCCCGTACCCGTGTCTTCGTCCTTTCTCTGGGGTGCGGCGACCTCGCCGCACCAGGTGGAGGGCAACAACACCGCCAGCGACCTGTGGGCCATCGAGAACATGGCCGGCTCGCCGCTGCCCGAGCGCAGCGGCGACGCCTGCGACAGCTACCACCGCTGGCGCGAGGACCTGGACATCCTGCGCGACCTCGGCCTCAACGCCTACCGGTTCGGCATCGAGTGGGCCCGCGTCGAGCCGGCGCCCGGTCACGTGTCGCGGGCGGCGCTCGACCACTACCGGCGGATGATCGAGGGCTGCCTGGAACGCGGTGTGACGCCGGTGGTCACCCTGCACCACTTCACCTCACCGGCCTGGTTCCGGCACGGCGGCGGGTGGACCGGGCCGGACGCGATCCGGCAGTTCACCGGCTACGTCCGCGCGGTCCGGCCGATCCTCGACGGGGTGCCGTGGGTGTGCACGATCAACGAGCCGAACATGCTGGCCATGGTGGCCGCGCGGCTGCACTCCGGCGCGCCGAACCTGGTCGCCGGGGCGCTGCCGCCGCCGGACCAGCGGGTCGCCGAGGCGCTCATCGCGGCGCACCACGCGGCTCGCGGTGAACTGGACGCTGTCGCCAGTGGCTGGACCATCGCCAACCAGACCTTCCAGGCCGTTCCCGGCGCGCAAGAGCACGCCGAGCAGTGGGCGTGGGCACGGGAGGACCAGTTCATCGACGCGGCCCGCGACGACGACTTCATCGGGGTGCAGGCGTACACCCGGGTGGTGATCGGCCCGGACGGGCCGGTGCCGGCCGATCCGGCCGCGCGGCGCACCCAGATCGGCTGGGAGTTCTACCCCGGCGCGCTGGAGGCGGCGGTCCGGCACACCGCCTCGCGGATCTCGGTGCCGATCCTGGTCACCGAGAACGGCATCGCCACCGCCGACGACGACGAACGCCGCGAATACACCCACCAGGCCCTGGCCGGGCTGGGCCGGGCGGTCGCCGACGGCCTCGACGTCCGCGGTTACCTGCACTGGTCGCTGCTGGACAACTACGAGTGGGGCTCCTGGGCGCACACCTTCGGCCTGGTCGCCGTCGACCGGCAGACGTTTCGCCGCACGGTCAAGCCCAGCGCCCGCTGGTACGGCGAGCTGGCCCGCGCCGGTGTCCTGCCCGGAGCCTGCTGATGGCACTGCTCACCGGCAACTTCTTCGCCGAGACGCTCGGCACCAGCACGGCGGTGACGGTGCTGATGCCGGACTCGGCGCAGCCGCCGCCGGTGCTCTACCTGCTGCACGGGCTCGGCGACGACGAGACGTCGTGGACCCGCAACACCGCGCTGGAACGGTACGCCGCCGCGTACGACCTCGCCGTGGTGATGCCGCGCGGCGGCCGCAGCTTCTACGTCGGCGAGCACGGCCGGTTCCTCACCGAGGAACTGCCGCGGGTGGTGGCCCGCTGGCTGCGGGTCGCCGACCAGCCGGCCTATGTGGCCGGCCTGTCGATGGGCGGCTACGGCGCCCTGCACTGGGCGCTGCACCACCCGCACCGCTTCGCCGGCGCGGCCAGCCTCTCCGGCGTGCTGGACGTCGCCCACCCCGTCGTCCGGCAGATGCTGCACGACGGGGTCCCGCACGCCTTCCCCGCCGGGGATCTGACCGGCAGCGACTACGACCTGCTGTCGCTGCTGGAGCGTCCCGGCGCCGCGGTCCCGCCGCTCTACCTCGACTGCGGCACCGAGGACATGACCTACCCGTCGAACGTGCGTTTCGCCGAGCGGGCCCGCCGCGCCGGCCGGCAGCCGACGGTGGAGTTCGGGGCCGGCGACCACGACTGGCAGTACTGGGACCGCGCCATCCAACGGGTCCTGTCGTGGATCGCCGGGCTCAGGCGCGGGCGCTGATCGCGGCCAGGTCCAGGCCCGGGTCGAGGGCGCCGTACTCGAGGCTGCGATCCGGGCCGAGCCGGGCGGCGACGAAACCGTCCGCGACCGCGGCCGGCGCCTCCTTGATCAGCACGGCGCCCTGCAGGGCGAGGGCGAGCGCTTCCACGACGCGGCGGGCCGTACCGGCCGCCGCTGCGGGGTTCGCGGAGATCTGGGCGAGCAGCTTGCGGGTGGCTGCGACATGCTCGTCGTACGCCGGATGCACCCCGACCGCGGACATCAGCTCGTTCTGCACCGCCTCGACCGAGTCGGGTTCCCGGCTCATCGCCCGAAGCACGTCCAGCGCGATCACGTTGCCGGAACCCTCCCAGACCGCCATCACCGGCTGCTCCCGGTAGCGGCGCGCCAGCGGGAAACTCTCCGTGTAGCCGTTGCCGCCCAGGCACTCCAGGGCCTCGTAGGCGTGGTTCGGGCCGCGTTTGCACACCCAGTACTTGCCGACCGCGGTGGCCAGCCGGCGGAACGCGACCGACTCGCGGTCCTCGCTGTCGTAGGCGGCCGCCAGGCGCATCGCCGTCCAGGTCGCCGCCTCGGCCTCCAGCTGCAGGTCGGCGATCACCGCGGTCATCGCCGGCTGGTCGATCAGCAGGGCGCCGAACGCGCTGCGGTGCCGCACGTGCCAGGCCGCCTCGGCGACCGCCTGCCGCATGCCGGCCGCGCTGCCCAGCACACAGTCGAGGCGGGTCTGCGCCACCATCTCGATGATGGTGCGCACACCGCGGCCCTCCTCGCCGACCAGCCAGCCGGTGGTGCCGTCCAGCTCGATCTCGGAGGACGCGTTGGACTTGTTTCCCAGCTTGTCCTTGAGCCGCTGAATGCGGAAGACGTTGCGTTCCCCGCCGGGCAGCACCCGCGGCACCAGGAAGCAGGACAGCCCGCCGGGCGCCTGGGCCAGCACGAGGAACGCGTCCGACTGCGGGGCCGAGCAGAACCACTTGTGGCCGGTCAGCCGCCAGGTCCCGTCGCCGGCGTCGGCCGCGCGGGTGGTGTTGGCGCGCACGTCCGAGCCGCCCTGCTTCTCGGTCATCGCCATGCCGAAGATCGCGGAAGTCTTGGTGGCCGGGTCGCGCAGCTCCGGGTCGTAGTCGCGGGAGTAGACCTTGGGCAGCCAGAACTCGGCGAGTTCCGGGGTGAACCGCAGCGACGGCACCACCGCGTGGGTCATGCTCACCGGGCAGCCGTGGCCGGGCTCGATCTGGCCGAACAGCATGAACGTGGCGGCCCGCGCGACGTGGGCGCCGGGCCGCGGCTGCGACCAGCAGGCGGTGTGCGCGCCGTGCTCGATCGCCGCGGCGATCACCCGGTGGTAACCGGGATGGAAGTCGACCGCGTCGACCCGGTGCCCCCACCGGTCGTGGCTGGCGAACACCGGCGGATGGGTGTTGGCCAGCTCGGCGTCGCGCTGGAAGCCGGCCTGCCCGACCAGGGCGCCGACGTCGCTGAGGTGCGCGGTGGCCCACTGCGCGTCGTAGCGTCTCACCGCCTCGGTCAGCGCCGGGTTGATCAGGTATTCGTTGAGCCCGGCCCGCGGTGGCGCCTGGTTGAGGACCTCATGCGTACCGGTCATGGCTTGCTCCATCAGCAGGAAGGCTCACGCCTTCGCTCTCAGCAGGAAGGCTCGCGGCGTCTCGCCCGCTCGCCGACCGCCCGTCAACAGGAAGTCTGCTGACCGGCCGCCCCGCAACAAGGCCGCTCACCGGCCGCTCTCCAGCAAGAAGGCGAGGTGCTGCCGGGCCGCGTCGGTGGCCGCGGCGCGGGCGGCGCGCAGCGCGGCCTGGTCGCGTTCCAGGCGGGAGGGAAGCGGGTCGCTCAGGCGCGGGGTGAGCGCGACCGTGCTGAGGCCGTGCGCCCAGCCCTCGCCGACCTGCTGCAGGGTCTCCCGGTAGCGGTGCGGTCGGCCCCGGTAGGCGGCGGCCAGCTCCGGGTTCAGCCGGCGCAGATACCGCTCGGCCAGCACGTCGGCGGCGCCGTAGGCCGGCTGGGTGCCCGGCGGCCGGGTCGCCAGCACGATCGCGTGGGTGGCGCCGAGCGCGGCGGCCGTGACCACCGGCACGGCCTGCACGATCCCGCCGTCCAGCCAGCGCCGCCCGCGCAGCGCCACCGGATCCCCGGCGAGCAGCGGCAGCAGGCCGGACGCGTGGATGCTGGTGACCAGATCGGCCCGGTCGGTGAAGTCGGTGAGCGCCTCGGCCCGCCCGGTGTCCACATCGGTGGCGACCATCGCGAGCCGCCCGGCCGCCCATGCGGTGCCGGCCGCGGCGCCCACGTCGAAGAGCTGGTCGACGTGGCTGACGATGCGCGCGCCGTCGATCACCGGGCGGCCGCGGGCGATGCGCCGCACGTCGATGAAGTCCGGCGAGGCGAACACCTCGGCGTAGGACTCGGCCATCCGCCCCGCCGCACCGACCGCCAGGGCGGCGGCGTTGACCGCGCCGGCCGAGGTCCCGACGATCAGGTCGACCGACGGCAGGATGCCCTCCTGCTCGATGACCGCGGCCATCGCGGCGGAGACGATTCCCCGCATGCCGCCGCCCTCGATGACCAGCGCGACCGTGGCCCCGTCGTCGTTGTCCCCGCTGTGGCGGCGCGCGCGGAGGATCTCCTGCACGGTCGGCGTCTGCTTCCGGCCGGCTCGCAGCCGCCGCCGGGCCGTCCTCGCCGTCCGCTCAGCACCCGCGACCTCCTGAGCTCGCGCGGCCCGCTCAGCGGCTTCGGCCGTCTGCGCCGACCCGATTCCCGCGACCTCGGTGCTTGCCGCTGCGCCGGGCATTCCGGAGGGGGCGGATGTCTCGGCGTTCGCCGCCTTGTCTGATTTCTCCGGTGTGATGATCGTGGCCTGCGCGACCGCGACCAGCGTCTCGGAGCCATCAGCGTCAACGGCCACGACCTCGCAACGGCAGGTGGCCCGGCGCCCGCTCGCGCGCACCGTGCTGCCGTGCGCGCGCAAGGTCCGGCCCCGCGCCGGCGCGAGATAGTCGATGGTGAGCCCGGCCGTGACCACGTCCGGCCCGAGTGCCGCCCCGCCCGCGAAGGCCACCGCGCAGTCGACGGCGTAGGCGACGATCCCGCCGTGCACCGCCCCGTGCTGATTGGTGATCTCCGGCCGGATGTCGACCTCGACGACCGCCCCGTCCGTGCCGAACGACACCAGCCGTGTGCCGAGCATCCGGGTGACCGCCTGGTCGGCCAGCACCCGCTGCGCGGTGGCCAGCGACGTCATCGCGCACCCCCGGTAGCCAGGTGCTGCGCGCTGAGCGCCAGGTGCCGCGCGCCGAGCGCGCGGAAGCAGAACATCCGGATCCCGTCGAGCGCGGTCCGCTGGTCGTCGGCTGACGGCTCGGGGCTGTCCGGCCGGATCCACCCGGCCAGCGCCTCGGAGATGGCGCCCATCACGGCCGCCGAGGCGAGCCGCGCGTCCTGCGGCACGAACTCCCCGGCCGCGGTGCCGTCGCCGATGATCTGTTCGCCCAGGTCGGTGTAGGACCGCCGGTACATCAGCCGCTCCGCCTCCACCGCCGGGTTGACCGGCTCGAACAGCAGCGCCCAGGCCATCCGCCGCCCCTGCAGCGCCCGCGAGGTGAAGGTGCGGATCAGCGCATCCAGGCGCTCCACCGGCCGCCCCGCCGCGGCCACCGCCGCGCGCGCCACGTCGATCTCGTGCCCGGCCGCGCTCCGGAACACCTCGGCGAGGAGCCGGTCGCGCCCGTCGAAGTACGAGTACACGGACCCCACGCTGGCCTGGCACCGAGCCGCGATGGCCGCGACCGTGGCCGCCTTGAACCCGTCCGCCGCCACCAGTGAACGCGCGGCGCGCAGCAGGCCCTCCCGCTTGTCCTCGGCGTTCTTCCTGGTCAACGCGGTCTGCCGGTATGGCATCCGGAGGCCCCCAAGTTTTGAATCCAGATTCAGAGCTAGGTCAAGAAGTGAACCACCATTCAATTGATCACGCAACAAGGGGAGTCGGCGGTCACTCCGCGGCGGCGTCGAGGAGAACCCTCGCCAGCTCACGTGGCTGCGAGAACATCGGCCAGTGGCCGGTGTCCAACTCGACCAGCCGCCACCGTCCGCCGGCCAGCAGACCGGCCACGTCCTCGCTCAGCTCATCGCCGGGAAGCGTGCAGTGGACATAGGTCGCCGGGAGCTCGCCCAGTGGCCGCACCAGCGCGGCGGGCTCGGTCAGCGTGGCACCCGGGTGCGGCGTCGCCCCGGCCACGATCCGGGCGATCTGCTCATCGGTGAGACCGTGACCGGCGAAGTGCGCCGCGGGCGACGGCGGCCAGAACCCGCCGTTCGCGGCGAACACCTCGGTCATCATCACCCCGCCGTCCGGCCAGGCCGCGACGAACGCCTCGCCGTCGGCCGGAACGCTGGAATCGACGAAGACCACCCGGGCCAGCCGGTCCCCGATCCGCTGCGCGGCCTGACCGGCCGGGATACCCGCGTAGCTGTGACCCACCAGGACGACGTCGTGCAGATCCCGCGACACGACCTCGTCCACGATGTCCCGGACGTGCGTCTGCTGCCCGGCGGGCACACCCCGCTTCTCCGCGAGCCCGGACAGCGTCAGCGGGTGAGCACCGTGGCCGGCCGCCCGCAGATGCGGCACGACGTCGGCCCACGCCCCCGCCCCGAGCCGCGCGCCCGCGACCAAGACGAAGTTCGCCATCGCTGCACCGTAACCGAGCCGCTGACTATCGTGGCAGCGTGACAGAGGCATTGACGCTCGCCGAGCTGGCGGAGATCGAGCGGGCCGTCGGCGTGCGCCTGCCCGAGGACTACCGCACGTTCCTCACCGAGGTCGGCAACGGCGGGCCGGTGGGCGGGTTCGAGCTGACCCGCGTCGTCCGGGACGGCGACGGCTGGCGCTGGACCGGGAACGACCCCGCGCTGATCGCCCGGCTCGGCACGCCGTTCCAGCCGTTCGACCCGGCCGTCCGTGAGGAGCACGAGCGGGCCCGGCCGGTCGCCGGCGACTTCGCCGACGCGGCGGCGTTCGAGGCGGCCTGCCGCGCCTGGATCCAGCGTGAGGACGACCTCTACGACGAGGAGGCCTACGGCACGCTCGTTCTCGCCCACCAGGGCTGCGGGCACGTCTGGCGGCTTGCCGTCTCCGGCCCCCATCGTGGCACCGTGTGGGACGACGCCCGTGGCAGCGACGTCCCGCTGACCCCGATCACCGGCCCGGACGGCGAGCCGCTGACGTTCAGCGAGTGGCACCGGCGTCTCGGCGGCGGCGCACCAGCGGCGCCACCAGCACCGTCGCCGCCCCGGCCACCGCGATCGCCAGCGACGGCGACGTGAACTCGGCGAGCACGCCCAGCACCAGCGGACCGACGCCCTGCAACGCCATCAACCCGGTCGACAGCAGCGCGAACAGCTGGCCGGTGCGCCCGTCGGGCGCGGCCTGCAGAAACTCACGCTGCAACCCCAGGCCGTAGGCGAAGCCGGTCCCCCCGAGCACCAGCAACCCGGCGACCACCCCGAGCGGCAACGACAGCGGCAGCAGGATCAGCGGCGCGCCGAGCAGGACCACGAAAGCGGCCGCGTACCGTTCCCGCAGCGACGGCCGCACGAAGCGCCCCACCACGAAGTTGCCCACGAACATGCCGACCGCCGACGCCCCCATCAGCACCGCGCCCGCGCCGGCCGGAAAGCCGCGCCGCGCGCTGTAGGCGACCAGCAGCGCCTCCGCCCCCGCCACGAACGCCGAGGGCAGCCACTGCGCGAACAGCAACCGCCCGATGGTGCGGTCCCGCAGCAGGCTGACCGCCCCGGTCCAGCTGTCCCGCACCGCTCCCCCACGCCCACCCACCGGCGGCCTGTCCAGCGGGAGTCCGATTCGTACCACGAGCGCGGCGGCCAGCTGGCAACCGGCCGCGATCAGCAGCGCCGGTCGCGGCCCGAGCGCCGCGACCGCGACGCCGCCGCCGGCCAGGCCGGCCAGCTGCGCGGCCGACGACGACATGCTGGTCACGGAGCGGCCGAGGACGTACGCGTCACCGGTGAGCCGTTCCGCGATCACCCGGGCCGCGGAGCCGTTGAAGACCGGGACGAAGCAGGCGACCACCGCGACCAGCCCGAGGCTGGCCGGCACCGGCAGGACGACCAGCCCGAGTACGGCCGCCAGCGCCGCCTCCACCCCGAAGCCGGTGGTGATGAGCCGCCTCGGGCGCAGCCGGTCGGTGAGCGACCCGAGCAGCATGCCGCCGACGAACTGCGGCAGGAACCCGGCCCCGAACGCCAGCGCGCTCAGCAGCGGCGAGCCGGTCCCGGCGTACACCAGGACCGACAGCGCGAAGATCTGCAGCGAGTGGCCGCCGATCGCGAGGGTCCGCGCGACGAACAGGGCGCGGAAGGTGGGTTCCGCGAACACCTCACGATAGGTGGCCGGCCGGTCGGTGACGGTCATGCGGTGAGCGTGCCAACCGGTCCGGGGAACCTCGAATGTTTCGCCGTGAGGCGTAAGGTCGAGGGGTGATCCGCTTCGAGGCCGGCGCTGAGGACCTCCTGCGGACCCGGTTCGCGCTCTCGCCGATCTTCGAACTCCAGCACCTGATCCGCGGGCTGGCCGGTCCGCATCCTCACGGCGTACCCGAGGCGTGGCTGAAGCGGCTGCGGCCGCGACTCGCGCCGCTGCGCGCCGATCCCGTCATGGACGCGTTGCTGGCTCTGCGCCTGCCGCGCTCGGGGGCGAACATCCTGTGTCCGCCGCCGCGGCGGCTCGGGCAGACCATCGAGGACGACCTGGCCGCGCTGCGGGCGACCGCGCCGGAGGTGGCCCGCGCCGAGATCGACTTCTATCTGCGGCGCCGCCCGGACGCCACCGACGCCGCCCGATCCGTGCTGAACGCGCCGGACGTGCTGGACCGGCTGGCTGATTTCCTCGCGGTGGCCTGGTCCGAGTTGCTCGCCGGCGACTGGCCGCGGCTGCGCCTGCTGTGCGAGCGCGACGTGGTGCACCGCTCCGGTGAGCTGGGCCGCGAGGGGTGGGCGGCGGCGCTGGCCGGCCTGCATCCGAAGGTCCGCTGGCGCGACGGCGGCATCGACCTGGCCGGCCGCGAGGGCGGGATGATCGCGCTCGGCGGCGCCGGGCTGCTGCTGGTGCCGTCGGTGTTCGTCTGGCCCGAGTTCGCGGTCTATGCGGACGAGCCGTGGCCGAAAGCGATCGTCTATCCGGCGCGGGGTGTGGCGACGCTGCTGGAGCACGGCCCGCCGGAGGCGCCCGAGCACCTGTCGGCGCTGCTCGGGCGGTCGCGAGCGCTGCTGCTGGTCACCCTCGCCGACGCGGCGAGCACGAGTCAGCTGGCGCGGGCGTACGGTATGGCGACCGGCGCGGTCGGCGACCACCTGGCCGTGCTGCACCGTGCGGGCCTGGTGAGCCGGGCCCGGTCCGGCCGTTCCGTGCTCTACCGGCGCACGCCGCTCGGTGACGCCCTGGCCGCTACCGCTTGTTGAGGTCGCGCAGCCGCGCGAACGCCGCCTTCGGTTCCCATTCCTCCACCTCGTCCGCGGTGGCCAGCCGGACCACTTTGACGATGCCGTAACCGGCCATGTCGAGGTCGCGGGTGGGGTCGGGGTCGAACGGGTTGGACGGCTCGCTGAACGCGTAGACGAACGCCGCGTCGACGCCCTCCCGCTCGTAGATCTCGCGCAGCTCGCCGAGGTGGTCGGCCTGCACCCGCTCGTCGCGCACGTAGCCGCTCTTGATGGTCGGCGGATCACCCCACTTGACGATCATGAATCCCGCGCCGCCCCTGTTCTCGGCGCCCTGATAGGTGCAGCAGCCGAACTCGGTGATCACCACCGGTTTGCCGTGCCGCCGGAACCGGCGGAGCTGCTCGACGTATGTCGCGGCGTTGCTGGACTGCCGGTAGTAGTCGACGCCGACGTAGTCGAACGGCGCCCAGTCCACGCCCTCCCACTCGCCGGACGAGTAGGTGAGCGGCCCGTGGAAGCGGCTGCGGGCCAGCTCGCACGCGGCGCGCAGATGGGCGTTGAGGCGGTGGCTGAACAGCGGCATGAACAGCCAGGCGACCGTGAGGACGCGGATCCGGCTCATGAACGTCCGGCCCGGCAGGATGCCTTTCATGAACAGGCTGAGCTCGCAGCCGACGTTGAGCGTGATGCGGTCGGGGTGGGCCATCCGCAGTTCCTCGGCGAGGTCGGCGGCGCGTGCCAGGTGTTCCAGAGTGGTGGTCCGGGTGCCCTCGACGAACCGCGGCTGGATCCACACGTCGAGACCCTCGGCCAGGGCGATCTCGGCGGCGTCGCGGAGCCGCTCGATCTCTGAGCCGAGCACGGTGACGGTGTCGCAGTGCAGGTCGTGGGCGATGGCGCGCATGTCACGCTCGACCGCGCTGCGGTGCCAGAACTCGCGGGAGAGGTAACCGGGCATGAAGTTGATGCCGGTGTCGTAGTTGATTCCCCGACGCGACAGGCGATTGACGGGAGTCATCACCTGAGCGTAAGCACGCGGTACCAGCGGGCTGGGCTTGCTCGTCGCTGCGCGGCGCTTGCCCGGCGGGCTTGCCCGTCGCTGCTCGGTGCCGGCCCGGCGGGCTTGCCCGTCGCTGCGCGGTGCCGGCCCGGCGGGCTTGCTCGTCTTACGCGGCGCCTGCCAGGCGGGCTCCGGAGATGCCGCTGACCAGCAGGCCGCCGACGCGTCCCGCCGGGATGAGCGGGGCCGCCGCGGGCGCCGCGAACGTGATCGGGGACAGCAGCCCGGCGACCGCGGAC
>NZ_JBEZZB010000067.1:0-51040 GCF_040638955.1 Actinoplanes sp. NPDC024001 | reverse complement strand
CCGGGCTCACGTCCGGTGCCGGCGTCGCGCACCCCCGGCACGCCGTCGTCGGTGCCGCCGGCCGCCAAGAGCACCCCGGCCGAGGCGGGCGAGCCGTTCCGGCCGACCCTGACCAACGCCGAGCTGAACCGGGCCCGGGCCGAGCGCCAGCGCACGGTCATCCCGGCCCGGCCGAACACCCGGCAGACCCCCCCGGCGAACGGGACGCCGGCCGGCCCGACCGACTACAGCCTGCCGATGCCCACCCCGCGGCCCGCGCAGGAGACGGCGGAGCCCGGTTCCCGGGCCAACTGGCCGCTGCTGAACACCGGCAACGAGGACACCGCTCCGCCGCCCGCCGCGGCGTCGGTCAGCTCGCCGCCCGCCTCGGGCCGGGTGAAGCCGCCGTGGCAGGACATGCCGAAGGAGCCGCCGTCGCTGCGCCTGGTGGACTCCCAGCTCAACAGCCGCGACACCGGCTCCGGGCTCGATCCGGTCGGCCCCGCGCCGCTGCGCGTGGTCGAGGGCGCCAACGGGCACAGCACCAAGCTGACCGCGCTCGACCGCAGCACCACCCCGCCGGTTCCGGCCGACGGCAACGACGGTGACCTGCTGATCTTCGCCGCGGCCCGGTCCGCCTGGTTCACCGGGCACGACGAGAGCAACAAGCCGGACAAGCTGGACTGGACCAACCCGAACGACAGCGGTTGGCGTGCCGCGGAGAAGGCCGCCACCCCCGCGGTGGCCGCCGAGACCTCGGCCGGCCTGCCGAAACGGGTGCCCCAGGCCAACCTGGTGCCCGGTTCGCCGCTGCGCGAGGAGCGCCCGCTGCGGATCGTCCGGGACGCGGCCTCGATCGCCGCGCACACCACGGGCTACTTCCGTGGCTGGCGACGCGGGCAGGAGATCGGTGGCTTCGCGATGGGCGGTCGCCCCGGCCGGGAGGCCGCCGGCGGCTGGGACTTCACCCGCGACGGCCAGCCCGCCGACGACTACCGCAACAACAACGCCGGTTACGGCGGACGCTGATCGACCTCGAAAAGGCCGCGACCCCGCAGGGTCGCGGCCTTTTCCACGTTCCGGGCAGTTGCGCGCGATCGTCTTCGACTTCTTCGGTACGGCTGACCGGCCCCTCCGCCGAGGCACTACGGGCTGACGGGCTCGCCGAGACGGCACCCGGGCGGTGGGCCCCTACGAAATGTGGGCCGATCTGGACGGAGACCCCTCGCCGCAGCGCTGGCGGGCCATCACGCGGGCGCTGAGCGGGTCCGCAGGCCTCGAACCGCGGCTCTGAGCACCCCTGAATCATCCCCGGGCGCAGGTTACCTTCTGGGGCTTCTCAGCGGCTGTGTCGGTGAACTCTGCGAACACCGGTGTTCTCCTGGCGAGAGGGATGCCGCAAGCCCGGCCCGCGCCTCCCACCAAACCGTCGCCGCTCGGCTTCGGCGTCCCCCACGACCCTCACCGAGCTATCTGCCTTACTGCAACGGAAAGCTCACGCAGCGTAGGCGACGATGGGCACGGAGAAGCCCCGCTCCGGCGACCGGAGCGGGGCTTCGACCGTTCGTCAGGCCGGCGCTACCGCGCGCGAGCGACGCATCGTCAACACATACTCGACGAGCGAGATGAGGACGTTCTTCGTCGACTCACGGTTGCGGGCGTCACAGCTCACCACGGGCACGTCGCTCGAGATCGCCAGCGCGTCCCGAACGTCCTGCGCGTTGTGATACTGCATGCCGTCGAAGCAGTTGATCGCCACCAGGTACGGCAGGCGGCGGTGCTCGAAGAAGTCAATGGCGGCGAAGCAGTCGGCGAGCCGACGCGTATCCACCATGACCACCGCACCGATCGCACCCCGCACCAGCTCGTCCCACATGAACCAGAACCGCGTCTGGCCAGGCGTTCCGAACAGGTAGAGGATCAGGTCACGGTCGATGCTGATCCGGCCGAAGTCCATGGCCACAGTGGTGGTCATCTTGCCCGGCACCTGCCGGTTGTCATCGACACCCACACCGGCCGAGGTCATGATCGCCTCAGTGGTCAGTGGGGTGATCTCCGAGACCGACCCCACCAGCGTCGTCTTACCGACGCCGAAGCCACCGGCGATGACAATCTTCGCCGATGTCACGCGTCCCGCAGCGGGACGGTGCGACATGTCAGAGCCTGCGAAGTCCACTCAGCACCCTTTCCAGCAGTTCCGTGCCTACCGCGTCGGTCTCGTCTTCGAGCGAGGTGGGCTCGTACACCGCGACCAAGCCGTCAGAGGCCATGTCGGCGACGATCACACGTGCCACACCGAGCGGCAGTTGCATGCGTGCGGCGATCTCGGCGAGCGACTGAACGCGCCCCCCGTCGCACATCGCCGCGATGTACTGATGCTCGCTTCCACCCTGCCCGCCGCGGATCATTCCGGAACGGCCGCGCACGGTTGTCTCGACCAGCGCTTCCAGCGCTATCTCAAGCTTCGGCCGGGTCCGACCGCGGGTCACGGCATACGGCCTGACCAGCGCGCCGGTCGGCTCATCGCGTTCAGGCATCGTCACCGTCAACCCCTCCCTCGGCCCCTAGAAGTGTATTAGTTGTCAAGGTTTCTGACAGTAGCCGACTGGGTCGGCTCACCGTCCCTCTCAGCCCAGCACCCCGGCCGCGGAACGCGGCGCGGGGGTCAGAGCCTCACCGACGCGGTCGACCAGGAGCGCCATCTCGTAGCCCACCTGTCCGACGTCGCAGCTCCGAGCCGCGAGCACCGCGAACGAGGAGCCGTCAGAGATGGACATCAGGAACAGGAACCCATTGTCCATCTCGACGACCGTCTGCAGAACGGCCCCGCCCTCGAAGCACCGCGCGGCGCCCTGGGTCAGGCTTACCAGGCCGGACGCGATGGCCGCCAACTGGTCGGCACGGTCGCGCGGAAGATCCCGCGAGGCCGCGAGGAGCAGGCCATCGGCGGAGACCGCGATCGCGTGCGCAACCCCGGGTACGCGGTCGGCGAAGTTGGCAAGAAGCCAACCGAGATCCTGCGTAGATGTCATGCCTCATGCTCCTTGCCAGCCTGCGAGGGCTGCTGCCCTCCCGGAGTCTCCTCCAGGTTGGTCGATTGTTCCTTGGTGCGACCGCGCTGCACACCCCGGTGGTACGCGGACAGCAGACCGCGAACCCCCTCGGGCGTCCGGCGCTGGACGGAATTACCGCCCCGGTCAACACCGCCGGGGACGAGTTGCGCCATCGGCGTGCGCTTCGGCAGGCCCGCCGTGGTGGTGGTCTCGACCGGCGCCTCGGCAGCCGCACGGGCGGCCTGCCAGCCGTCGTCAGCCGCGGTACGCCACGGGTTCGACGCGGGAGCGCCGTTACCGCTGTAAGCACCGGCCGCGGCCGCTGCCCCGACCGTGGCGGTGTCACGGTCACGTTCCTCGGGCGATCCGGCCTGCTGCGGCACGCCGGCCGAGCGGGTCGGTTCGCCGGTCGGGATCCGCTGCGAGAGAACCGCCTCGTCACCCGATCCGTTGCTGGTGGCCCGCGGCGCGTCGCTGCGAGCCGTGGTGAACCAGGCCGACTCGAGCTCCCGGAAGATCGGCAGCTCCATCGTCTCGTCGGCGAACGGAACCGCACCCTCCTGGTGCGCCGAGGCCTGCGCGGCGGCGATCTGAGCGGCCGCCGCGGCCTGCGCGTCCGCCGCCTGAGCGACCGGCTCGGGCGCGGCCGGCGGGGCCGACGCCGGCACGGCTGCCGTCTGCGGGTTCGTCGGGCGCGCCACCTGCGGCTGCGGCTCGAAGTTGTCCGGCCGGTACCGCGGCAGCTCGGCCGTCATGTCGAGCGCGGCGGCCAGGTTCTCGGGCACGTGCGGGGTCGCACCGCCCTCCCGCTCGGCGGAGACCGGCGGCCAGGCCGGCGGCGCCGACGCGAACGGGTTGCGCTGCTCGGCCGGCGCTCCGGAGGCCGGAGCGGCCGAGACGGGCTCGGACGGCGGCGCGGAGATCGGGGCACCGGAGACCGGCGGGGCCGACGACACCGGCGGCGCCGAGATCGGCGGAGCGGAGACCGGCGGAACCGGCGGGGCCGAGACCGGCGGCATGAACGGGTTGCGACCCTGGCTCTCCGGGTTGGCCGGCAGCTGGCGCGGAATGGTCGCGCCGAAGCCGTTCGCCTCGCCGTCGGGACGCGGGAAGTCACCGTTGCGCCGCTGCGGCAGGTCGTCGAGACCGGCGAAGCCCTGCGGCGCGGACGGCAGCGGCGGGATCATCTCGTTGCTGCGCGGCCCGTGGAAGCCGTTGGCCGATCCGTTGGCGCCGCCGTTCAGCAGGTTCGCCGGGGGCGCGGCACCGGTCAGGTCGGACCAGGCCGGCACACCGCCGTTGCTGCCGTTGCTCGCCGGGTCGAACGGCCGGCCACCGGGGTAGCCGGCGTTGCCGCTCTCCAGGGCGAGCGGCTCACCGAAGGCCGAGAGCGAGGACGGCGCGTGGTCGCCGAAGCCGTTGCCGGCCTGCACCCGGGCGGAGGCCGCCGCGGCGAGGACCGACATGGGCAGGCCCACCTCGGCGACGGTGCCGCGTTCGCGGTCGGCCGGGCGCAGCTCGACACGGACACCGTGCCGGTTCGCCAGCCGGGCGACCACGACGAGGCCCATCATCCGGGAGACGGCCACGTCCACCGTGGGCGGGTTGGCGAGCCGCTCGTTGAGGTCGCGGAGCTGCTCGCGGCTGATGCCGATGCCGTGGTCCTCGACGGTGAGCACCGCGTTCTCGCCGATCTTGCGCGCCTCGACGAGGACGTGCGAGTTCGGCGGGGAGAAGGCGGTCGCGTTGTCGAAGAGCTCGGCGACCAGGTGGACCATGTCGTTGACCGCGTGGGCCGCGACCTCGATCTCCCGGTCGATCATGCCGAACTCGATGCGGGTGTAGTGCTCGACCTCGGACTGCGCGGCACGCAACACGTCGATCAGGGCGGCCGGCTCGCGCTGCACACGGGTCGAGTCAGCACCGGCCAGAACCAGGAGGTTCTCGTCGTTACGCCGCATTCGGGTGGCCAGGTGGTCGAGCTGGAAGAGCTCGGCCAGCCGGTCCGGGTCCTCCTCGCCGCGCTCCAGCCGGTCCAGGTGACCGATGAGCCGGTCGACCAGGATCTGCGAACGGCGGGCGAGGTTGACGAACATCGTCGCGACGGAGGCACGCAGGGCGGCCTGCTCGGCCGCGGTCCGCACCGCCTCGAGGTGAACCGCGTTGAACGCCTCGGTCACCTGACCGAACTCGTCCCGGCTGCGCACCGGCAGCGGCTCGGCGATCTGGTCGGCGACCTGCGCCGGGGTGAGCGACGCGGAGAGCGCCGGGTCACGCAGCCGGCTCACCGCGTGCGGGAGGCCGAACTGGGCGACCGCGAGAGCACCCTGGCGCAGCTCACGCAGCGAGCGGGCCATCGAGCGGGCGACCAACCAGGCGAACAGGATGGCCAGCAGGAGCATGCCGAGCAGCACGCTGGTCTCCAGGAAGACCCGCTGGTTCGTCTCGTCGCGCAGCGCGGTGGCCTCGTCCACGATCTCGGCGTCGAACTTCGTCTCGACCTGGCGGAAGAGCTCGTTGTAGCCCTTCATCGCCTCCTCCCAGGTGGGAGTCTTCATGAAGTCGACGTTCTTCGTGTTCGCACCCTGCAGCGCCAGCAGCGGCGCGGTCAGGTTGGTCGCGGCCTGCTTCTTGAGGCCCTGGATCGTGTTCTCGACGGTCCGCTTCTCGGCGTCGGTGCCGACCGAGCCGACGACGTCCGACGCCAGCTGGTCACCCACCGTGGTGCGCAGGAACGCGGTCCGCAGGTCGGCCGAGATCTCGCTCTTGCTGATCACCTCGTGGCCGAGGAACCGCTGCTGGGACACGAAGTCCTTGGAGCGGGCGACCGCGGCGACCACGCGCAGGCGGTTGCTCAGGTCCGGGTCGATGGCCAGCTGGGCGGACATGTCCCGCACCTGCAGCAGGTCGTCGATCAGGGTGGTGTAGGTGGTCTTGACAACGTCGAGCTCAGGGTCCGTACCGTTGCCGTTGCCGACCTTGCTCCGGAAGGAGGGCAGGTCCTGAAGGTTGCGGTCCAGCTTGAGGAGCAGCAGGGTGACGTTCTCCGGAACGTCCTCCAGCGCCGCCTTCTGCTGCGCGTAGGGCCCCTTGGCCTCGTCGGTGCCGCCGTGCTCGTCGTTGTAGAGCTTCTCCGCCGCCTTGGCGGCGGCCTCGTTGCGGTCGCGCTTCGAGAGCGTCAGCATCACCGCGTAGGTCCGCTCGGACTGCAGGTGGTCGACGAGAGCACCGGCGTTCTGAGAGAGCACCGAGAGGGTACGAGCGCGCTCGGCGTTGCTGGCCTCTTCGATGTGGTCCACGAGGCCGTTGACGCCAACGATGATCGTCGCCACGGTCGGAACCAACATGATCAAGCCGAGCTTGGACCAGATTGGTAGGTCTCGCAGTCGACCAGCCGGTCGACGCAGACGCGACATGACGCCGTTCGCCGTGTTGGGGCGCTTGCTCACGTCACCGTCCTCCTGATTCGGGCCCGGCATTCGGCTTGCCGGGCACCGCGCACGGCCGACTCGCCGGGTCGGGCCCCCGAGATTCCATCACGACAAGTGTCAAAGAGAAAGGGCAGGCGGACACGGACCGGTTGTGTGACGCGATGTTGCAACATCGAAGTTGGACATCGCCGGTCCCTTATCACTGCCTGTAGAGGTGCACATCTCTCAAGGTCACTCAAGCTCGGTCGGCCCTGCGTTGGGGGGTGGCTGCTGGCCGACCGGGACCCGATCCTAGTCGATCGCGCCAGAAACGACGATGGCTCGCTTCCGCGCGATCGGCAAGGCGAGATGCCGGATTCTGCCGACTTTGCAGGCGGCAGTGTAGCCGAACGGCGGAGCCGCGAAGCCGGACCGTCGTTTTCTTTTGACGTACGTTCGTCCTTATCCCGGGAAAGGGCGAAAAGCCGGACTTCAGCCGACCAACTTGGCATACGCCGGCTTGATCACCTCGTTGATCAACACCAATCGCTCGTCATACGGGATGAACGCCGACTTCATCGCATTGATCGTCAGCCACTGTAGCTCCATCCAGCCCCAGCCGAACGCCTCGACGAGCAGCGACATCTCCCGGGACATCGACGTACCGCTCATCAGCCGGTTGTCGGTGTTGACCGTGACCCGGAAGCGCAGGTCGTG
Source organism: Actinoplanes sp. NPDC024001 (assembly GCF_040638955.1). Lineage (NCBI taxonomy): Bacteria > Bacillati > Actinomycetota > Actinomycetes > Micromonosporales > Micromonosporaceae > Actinoplanes > Actinoplanes sp. NPDC024001. The sequence goes on along the minus strand of NZ_JBEZZB010000067.1, from coordinate 43,881 downwards.
CAGCAGCTTGATCGGATGGTCGGCGATCGAGGCCGCCGCACCGGTCTGCACGTTGGACGACGGGCAGAGCTCCAGCGGGATCCGCTTGTCCCGCACATACGCCGCGAGCCGCCCCAGCACCGGCGGGGCGGCCTGCGTGCCACCGGTCACGGTGACCGAGCTCGGGCCGTCCGGCGCGCCGGAGATGTCGTCGACGATGCGCACGCCGTGCCCCAGCCGGTCGGCGCCGCACCACTGGATGGCCTGCCAGATCGACGGCAACCCGAAGGCCTCGCCGGCGTGGATGGTGAAGTGGAAGTTCTCCCGCTGCAGGTACTCGAAGGCGTCCAGGTGCCGGGTGGGCGGGAAGCCGGCCTCGGCGCCGGCGATGTCGAAGCCGACCACACCGGTGTCGCGGAAGCGGACGGCCAGTTCGGCGATCTCCTGCGAGCGGGCGGCGTGCCGCATGGCGGTCAGCAGGGTGCCGATCCGGATCGGTGTGCCCTGGGCGGCCGCCTCGGCGCAGCCCTCGCGGAAACCGGCGTGCACCGCCTCGACCACCTCGTCCAGGGACAGCCCGCGTTCCAGGTGCTGCTCCGGGGCGTAGCGGACCTCCGCGTACACCACGCCGTCGGCGGCCAGGTCGAGCGCGCACTCCTTGGCGACCCGGTGCAGGCCTTCCTGGGTCTGCATCACCGCCACGGTGTGCGCGAAGGTCTCCAGGTACCGTTCCAGCGAGCCGGAGTCGGCGGCCGCGACGAACCACTCGCCGAGCTGGTCCGGGTCGTGGGCCGGGAGTTCATGATCGACGGCTTCGGCGAGCTCGATGATGGTGGCCGGCCGCAGACCGCCGTCCAGGTGATCGTGGAGCAGAACCTTCGGTGCCTTGACGATGTCCGAGTGCGCGATGCCAGCCATCAGCAGAGCCTAGAGGGAAGCACCCGATGATCGACGGAGCAATTCCGTATCTGCTTTGCCCAGTGTGCCGCGAACCACTCGCGCGGCACGAGAGGGCGCTGCGCTGCCCCCGCCGGCACAGCTTCGACATGGCCAAGCAGGGGTACGCCGACCTCAGCGCCGGCCGGTTGCCGCACACCGGGGACACCGTCGAGATGGTCGCCGATCGGGCGGCTTTCCTGGCCGCCGGGCACTACGACTTCATCTCCGCGGCGCTCGCCGAGCACCGTACCGACGGCCTGGTGCTGGACGCGGGCACCGGGACCGGCGACTACCTGGCCCGTTTCCTCGACGCGTCCCCGGCCGCGACCGGGCTCGGCCTGGACGTCTCCAAGCCGGCTCTGCGCCGGGCCGCCAAGGCGCACCCGCGGGGCGCGGCCGTGCTCACCGACCTGTGGCGGCCGCTGCCGGTCGCCGACGCGAGCGCCGCGGTGATCCTGAACGTCTTCGCCCCGCGCAACGGGCCGGAGTTCCACCGGGTGCTGCGCCCGGACGGGGTCCTGCTCGTGGTCACCCCGGCCGCCGACCATCTGGCCGAGCTGATCGCCACGCACGGCCTGATCCAGGTGGACCCGGAGAAGGCCGCCCGGGTCGCCGGCAGCCTGGGTGAACACTTCCGGCCGGAGGCCGCCACCGAGCTCCGGAGCAAGCTCACCCTGAGCGCGGCCGAGGTGCGCACGCTGATCGGGATGACACCGAGCGCCCGGCACGTGCCGGTGGCCGAGCTGCCCACCCGCGAGGTCACCGTCACCGCCGCGGTCGATCTCACGGTCTACCGGCCGCGGAGCTAGACGGAGAGGTCGACCTCTTCCCACTCCGGGGGCTTGTCGTGGTAGGGGCCGTGGAAGACGACCGCCCACTCCAGCGCCCAGCGGCGCTGGCCGATCGCGTTGCTGTCCACCTCACCGGGCAGTTCCCGGCCGTGCTGTTCGGCCTCCTGAAACGCCCAGTCCAGGCAGTAGTAGAGGTCGAGCAGCACCGCGGCCTCAGCCGGGTCCCGCACCGCGACCAGCGAGCGGGACCGCCAGCTGGCGAAGGTCTCCCCGGCCGGCAGGTCCGGCATCTGGCCCATCAGCCGGTCCTCCGGCGGCACGGTCGGGTCCAGGTGCCGGCTCAGGCCGAGCAGCCAGGCCAGCGCGAAGACCGCGTCGTGGTGCAGCACGAACGAGCGGTGGTCGCCCTTGGCCCCGATCACGAACTGCCACTCCGGCGGCGTGACCAGGTCCACCAGGTGCGACCCGAGCAGCCAGCTCATCGCCGCCTCGGTGGGCATGCCGAAGCAGCGGGCGACGACGACGTGCAGCACCGCGGCGCGGGCCTCGAGCTCGGCGACCGGTCGCAGCTCGACGGTGTCGCCGAGCTCCCAGACCAGCGGGAAGGCCAGCGGCGGGAGGGGCAGGCCGAGCCGAGCGAGTTCGTCGAGGCTGGCCTCGCGAACCGCTCGGGGATCGGGGGCGGCCTTAATCATGGGCGGCCTTTAATCATGGTCGGTCAGGCTATGCGGTCCAGGAGAAGGCCGACAGGGGTGGACGCCTCGGTTCCGACGAGGATTGCCCGTTCGGCGTCCTCGCGGGCGACCGGGATCCGGGACTCGTCGTCGGCACGCAGCTCCAGCAGCACGTCACCGGCGTTCACCCGGTCGCCGGGCCGGACCTTGAGCTGCACCCCGGCGCCGAAACTGACCGGGTCCTCCTTGCGGGCACGCCCGGCACCCAGGCGCCAGGCCGCGATGCCGATTCCGTACGCGTCGATCGAGCTCACCACGCCGTCGGTGGTGGCCCGCAGCACCTCGGTGTGCGCGGCCGTCGGCAGCGGCGCGTCCGGGTCGCCGCCCTGCGCCCGGATCATGGCCCGCCAGGTGTCCATCGCGGCGCCGGAGGCGAGCGCTTTCTCCGGGTCGGCGTCCACGCCCGCGGCGGCCAGCATCTCCCGGGCCAGGGCCAGGGTCAGCTCGACCACGTCGGCCGGGCCACCGCCGGCGAGCACCTCGACCGACTCGGCCACCTCGTTGGCGTTGCCGATCGCCAGCCCGAGCGGGGTGCTCATGTCGGTCAGCAGGGCAACCGTGGTGACCCCGCTGTCCGTGCCGAGCCGCACCATGGTCCGGGCCAGTTCCTGCGCGGTCGCCAGGTCCTTCATGAAGGCGCCGGAGCCGACCTTGACGTCCAGCACCAGCGCGCCGGTGCCCTCGGCGATCTTCTTGCTCATGATCGAGCTGGCGATCAGCGGGATCGCCTCGACGGTGCCGGTGACGTCGCGCAGCGCGTAGAGCTTGCGGTCGGCCGGGGCCAGGCCCTCGCCGGCGGCGCAGATGACCGCACCGATCTCCTGCAGCTGGCTCTTGAACTGCTCGTTGGAGATCTTCGCCTGCCAGCCGGAGATGGACTCCAGCTTGTCCAGGGTGCCGCCGGTGTGGCCGAGACCGCGCCCGGAGAGCTGCGGCACGGCCACCCCGCAGGCCGCCACCAGCGGGGTCAGCGGCAGGGTGATCTTGTCGCCGACGCCGCCGGTGGAGTGCTTGTCGGCGGTCGGCCGGGAGACCGACGAGAGGTCCAGCCGCTCACCGCTGGCGATCATCGCCGCGGTCCACCGGGCGATCTCGCCCGGCGTCATGCCGCGCAGCAGGATCGCCATGGCGAGCGCCGACATCTGCTCGTCGGCGACGACACCCTTGGTGTAGGCGTCGACGACCCAGTCGATCTGCTCGTCGGAGAGTGTGTGGCCGTCCCGCTTGGCGCGAATGACGTCCACGGCGGCGATGCCGCTCATGCCGCCACCTCCGCTTCGCTCCGGCGTCGACATGAGTTCAGGACTGCGCCTGATGATTCGCTCGCAAGCTCGCTCATGAGTGCTCCTCCCAGCGCTGAGGAATGCCCTCCGGCGCGTCACCTTCGCCGGCCCAGGAGAGGCCACCGGCGGCGTCCACCACCACGATCCGCGGGGTACGGACGAGGCCCCACGCCACGGCCGCCGCCGCGGTGGGGAAGTTCGGGCCCTCCTCGAGGATGCCCTTCTCGTCGGTGGCACCGGGCTCACCCGACGAGCGCTCCCAGTAACCGGTCCAGATGGTCTCGCCACCGGACAGGTCCGGGTGCACGAACACCGTGCCCCGGCCACGCCACTTGGCCAGCTCGGCGGGGACCTCGGCGCCGCCGGCCGGGCCGGTGACGCGTTCCATGTCCTCGTAGCCGAACGCGTGCGGCAGCAGCTCGGTCATCCGCAGCGGCCGCGGCAGCGCCTCGACCTGCAGCTCCGGGCCGCCGTGCTCCCAGAGCAGCTGGCGGCACCGGCCGCACGGCATCAGCGGGGCACCGGTCGCGTCCACGCAGGAGATCGCCACGAGGCGTCCCCCACCGGTCGCGTGCAGCGAGCTGACCAGCCCGCACTCGGCGCACAGGGTCATGCCCAGGGACGCGTTCTCCACGTTGCAGCCGACGACGACCCGGCCGTCGTCGACCAGCCCGGCAACACCGACCGGGAAGTCGGAAATCGGAACGTAGGCGCGCCGCATCGTCTCGATGGCAGCCGCGCGCAGGCCTGCCCAGTCGATCTCCATACCTTCGATTCTGCCTTAGCCCTTGACGTACGGGAGACCATCTGCTGCCGGGGCACGCACGCGCCCGACCAGACCGGCGACCGCGATGATCGTCGCGATGTACGGCAGCATGTTGAGGAACTGGCTCGGCACCGGGCTGCCGACCGCGCTGAGGTAGGTCGCCAGCTTCTGCGCGAAGCCGAAGAACAGCGCCGCGCCGAGGGCGCCGAACGGCGAGTACCGGCCGAAGATCAGGGCGGCGAGCGCGATGAAGCCGGCGCCCGCGGTCATGTTCTTGGTGAAGCTGCCGGTCGCCACCAGGGTGAAGTAGGCGCCGCCGATACCGGCCACCACACCACCCAGCAGCACGTTCAGGTAACGCAGGCCGCGCACCCGGATGCCGACCGTGTCGGCGGCGGTCGGGTGCTCGCCGACCGCGCGGGTCCGCAGCCCCCAGCGGGTCCGGCTCAGCCCGAAGTGGATCACCACGACCAGGATCAGCGCGAGCCAGACCAGCAGGTTCGCCTGGAACAGCACCGGGCCGATCACCGGGATGTCGGCGAGGCCGGGGATGCTCCAGGACGGCAGCCGCGGCGGGGTGTTGAAGCCGGCCGCGTCAGGCTGCATCAGCCGCTCGTAGAGGAAGCCGGTGATGCCGAGCGCGAACAGGTTGAGCACCATGCCCACGACGGTCTGGTCGACCAGGTAGCGGATCGACAGCACGGCCAGGATCGCCGCGATGATCACGCCGCCGACGGCCGCGCTGATCAGGCCGGCCCAGACGCTGCCGGCCATCGTGCCGATCAGGGCCCCGGCGAACGCGCCCATCAGGAACTGGCCCTCGATCGCCACGTTGACCACGCCGGAGCGCTCGCCGAGCACACCGGCCAGGGCGCCGAGGATCAGCGGCAGGGCCAGCTGCAGCGTGCCGCTCGTGGTGTCCACCAGCGGCAGGAACTTGCCCGCCACCTGCCAGCAGAGGAAGGACAGGACGAAGGCCAGGATGCCGAGGCTGAGCAGCAGGTTCTGGTACTGCTTGGCCAGCCCGGCGAAGAGCACCCCACCGGCGGCCACGGCCAGCACGCCGAACAGGATCGCGCCGAGCTGCCCGTTGATCGAGAGCGCGGCGCCCTGGGCATCGTCGCTGAGCGTGAAACGCGCGGTCTCGCTCGGGGCGAGCGCGCCGAAGAGCACGGCGGCCAGGCCGCCGAAGATGATCAGGCCCAGGCCGAGGCGGCGCTGCCGGGTCCAGAACGGCTCCGGAGCGGCGACCTCGGTCAGCTCCTCCACAGTCGCGGTCGACATGTCCTCAGCCCTTCGCCAGGGTCACGCCGGCCCGCAGGTTGCGGCTGGCGCGGAGTCGGAAGATCGCCTTCACCAGAGCGGGGGCGGCGATGAAGATGACGATCAGGGCCTGCAGCACCGTGACCAGCTCCAGCGAGATGCCGGAGAAGGTCTGCATCCGGTTGCCGCCGGCCCGCAGCGCGCCGAACAGCAGCGCGGCGAAGAACGTGCTCCACGGCTTGTTCCGGCCGAGCAGCGCGACCAGCAGGCCGTCGAAGCCGATGTTGCCGGCCACCGCCGGGGTCAGCGCGTGCGCGGTGCCGAGCACCTGGACCGCGCCACCCAGACCGGCGAGGCCACCCGCGACGGCCATCAGCAGCGCGTACGTCTTGGCGACGCTGATGCCCGCGGTCTCGGCGGCGTGCGGGTTGGCGCCGACGGCGCGCAGCTCGAAACCGAACGCGGAGCGGTTCAGCAGCCAGGCGACCGCGACGGTGGCGACCAGCGCGAGCAGGATGCCCAGGTGCACCCGGAGCACGCCGCCGAACGACGGCAGCTGTGCGGACTCGGCGACGGCCTTGCTGATCGCGTCGGTCCGCTCCGGGTCCTGAACACCCTTCTGCAGCACCAGCCAGGACAGGAAGAGGCTGGCGATGTAGTTCAGCATGATCGTCGTGATCACCTCGTGGGCCCCGGTCCGGGCCTTGAGGATGCCCGGGATGAAGCCCCAGAGGGCGCCGCCGAGCAGACCGGCGAGCAGCGCGACCAGCAGGTTCAGCACGATCGGCAGGCCGAACGAGAAGCCGACGACGCCGGCCGTGATGCAGCCGAGCACCGCCTGGCCCTGGGCGCCGATGTTGAACAGGCCGCCGCGGAAGGCGAGCGCCACGGACAGACCGGTGAAGACCAGCGGAGCCGCGTAGGTCAGCGTCTCGGAGATCGGGGCCAGCGCCTCCTGCCAGGTGCCGGAGCCGGAGAACCAGGCGGAGTACGCCGCCGGGTCGCCGAGCGCGCCCTTGAGCAGGTCCGAGTAGGCGGTGGTGATCAGCTCCCAGCTCGACGACAGCGCGTCGCTGGGGCGGGCCGTGAAGTAGCCGAACTTCGCCAGCACCTCGGAGTCGGAGACGACGATCAGGATCGCGCCGATGACGACGGCCAGGAAGGCCGAGAGGAAGGTGACGGTGACGCTGTTCGCCGACCACAGGTTGCGGACGAAATGGCTGACGAAGGAGTCCTCGTCAGACTTTCGCGGCTCGGCGGTCACTTCGATTCCTCTTCTCCGCCGGTGATACCGGCCATCAGCAGACCGATCTCCTCACGGGGGGTGTCCGGGGAGACGACGGCCAGGATCCGGCCGCGGTACATCACCGCGACCCGGTCCGCGAGCCCGACGACCTCGTCGAGTTCGCTGGAGACCACGAGCACCGCGGTGCCCTGGTCGCGCTCGTGGATGATCCGGCCGTGGATGAACTCGATCGAGCCGACGTCCACACCGCGGGTCGGCTGCGACGCGATGAACAGGCGCAGCGGGCGGGACATCTCCCGGGCCACCACGACCTTCTGCTGGTTGCCACCGGACAGCGTGCCGACCGCGGTCTCCGGTCCCTGGCAGCGGATGTCGAACTGCTCGATCCGCTCCCGGGCCGACTCGGTGACCTTGGCCGGGTCGAGCTTGAACGCGTTGCCGTACGGCGCCCGGTCGTACATGTCGAGGACCAGGTTCTCGGCGACGGTGAACTCCTTCACCACGCCGTCGTGGCTGCGGTCCTCGGGGATGTAGCCGACACCGGAGCGCAGGATCTGCTTGGTGCTCATCCCGGACAGGTCCTCGTTGTCCAGCTCGATCGAGCCGGTACGCACCGAGCGCAGGCCCATGATCGCCTCGACCAGTTCCTCCTGGCCGTTGCCCTGGACACCGGCGATGCCGAGCACCTCGCCGGCGCGCACCACCAGGTCGAGGCCGTCCACCGCGCGGGCGCCGCGGTCGTCGTCCACCACCAGGCCGGAGATCTTGAGGACGTTGCGGCCGGGCTCGGCGGGCGCCTTGGCGACCTCCAGGCTCACCGCGCGGCCGACCATCAGCGAGGCCAGCTCGTCCTCGCTGGTGTCCGGGGTGGCCGTGCCGACCACCTTGCCGCGGCGGATCACGGTGATCCGGTCGGCGATCGACTTGACCTCTTTGAGCTTGTGGGTGATGAAGACGATCGACTTGCCCATCTCGGTGAGCGAGCGCATCACCGCGAGCAGTTCCTCGGTCTCCTGCGGGGTCAGCACCGCGGTCGGCTCGTCCAGGATCAGCAGGTCGACGTCGCGGGTCAGCGCCTTGACGATCTCCACCCGCTGCTGGGCGCCGACCGGCAGGTCCTCGACGAGCGCGTCGGGGTCGACCGGCAGGCCGTACTTCTTGGAGGTCTCGATGACGTCGCGCCGCGAGCGCCGGCGGTCCAGCCAGCCGAGCGGGCCACCGCGCACCTCCTCGTGGCCGAGCGCGATGTTCTCCGCCACGGTGAAGACCGGGACCAGCATGAAGTGCTGGTGGACCATCCCGATGCCGGCCGCGATGGCGTCCCGCGGGCTGCGGAAGGTCACCGGCTCGCCGTTGACGACGATCTGGCCCTCGTCCGCCTGCAGCAGGCCGTAGAGCTGGTTCATCAGCGTCGACTTGCCCGCGCCGTTCTCGCCCAGCAGGGCGTGCACCTCGCCGGGCTCGACGGTGATGTCGATGTGGTCGTTGGCCACCAGGTCGCCGAAGCGCTTGGTGATGCCGCGCAGTTCCAGTTTCAGCGGAATCTCCCGACGTCGGTAACTGGCCTGGTGGACGGTTAATGCGAGCCGCCGCTCGGCCGCAGGTTATTGCCTGCGGCCGCGCGGCGGCCAGATGTTACTACTGGTGGATCACTGCGGCGCGCTGGCCGACTCGACCTTGACCTTGCCGGAGACGATGTCCGCCTTGAGCGTGTCGACCTCGGTCTTGAGGGCCGCGTCGACCTTCGAGTCGAACTGGTTGAACGGCGCCAGCGAGACGCCGTCGTTCTCCAGCGTGCCCAGGTAACCGGGGCTGGCGGCGAGCGCCTCGCCCTTCGCGCCCTTGAGCACGGCCTGCTTGACCGCGTCCTGGATGTTCTTGACCACGGTGGTCAGGAAGACGTCACAGTACTGCGCGGCGCTCTTGCAGCCGTCCTGGTCGACCCAGATGACCGAGAGCTTGCCGGCCGAGTCCTTGGCCACCTCGGCGGAGCCCAGGCCGGTGCCGCCGGCGACCGGCATGACCACGTCAGCGCCCTGGGCGACCAGGGTCTGGGTGATGGTCTTGCCCTTGTTCTGGTCGATGAAGCTCTCGGCGAAGGTGCCGTTCTGGGCCTTCTTGTCCCAGCCGATGACCTCGACCTTCTTGCCCTTGGTGGTGCTGTAGTGAGCCACACCGTCGGCGAAGCCGTCCATGAAGATGGTGACCGGCGGGATCTTCAGGCCGCCGTAGGTGGCCACCTTGCCCGACTTCGAGTAACCCGCGGCCAGGTAGCCGGCGAGGAACGCGGCCTGGTGCGTGGCGAACTGCATCGGGTAGACGTTGGCGCCGGAGCTGCCGCTGTCGACGATGCCGAACTGCGAGTCGGTGCTCTCGCCCGCGACCTTCTTGGTGGCGTCGCCCATCAGGCCGCCGACCGCGAGGATGAAGTTGCACTTCTTGCTGACCGCGCCGCGCAGACCGGGCTCGTAGTCGGCCTCGGACGACGAGGCGGTGTACGACGTCTTGATGTTGCTGGCCTCACCCTTGGCGGCCTCCAGGCCGGCCCAGGCGGAAGCGTTGAACGACTTGTCGTCGATGCCACCGAGGTCGGTGACCATGCAAGCCTGGTATTCCGCCGCGGCGCTGCTGCCGCCGCTCGGCGTCTCGTCCGGGGCGTCGCCACAGGCAGCGGCAGCGAGCGTCAGCCCACCTGCCGCGAGAATCGCCACGATCCGCTTCCCACGTACTGGGCGCAAGACGCCCTCCTTCCACTGCTCACCGAATCCGCACGGTGAATCTCAGGTCGGCAGCGTAGCCTCGGCTAAACGCCTCGTCAGGGGATCGTTCCGGACTGTTCGCGCACCGTTACCTGGTTGCAATCCCAGCGGCCGAACGGCACGTTTCTGTATCACGTTGTACGCCCAGGAAACGGGCAACACGGATATCATGCGGCGACGTAGATCACTCCGGAACCTTAACGCTTAAAAAGCTGATTCAGCGCGACAAATGCAATTGTCAGGACCGGCGCGCGCGCCAGGCCCGGATCCCGAGCACCCCGACCGTGGTGCCGATGACCAGCGAGGCGCCGATCAGCAGCGCGTGCACCCAGAGGAACGACGTGGGCGCACCGTCCGCGAACGACCGGTCGTCCTTGTAGATCGCGACGCCGAACCGCGGCCAGATCGCCCAGGTCCACACGCCGACCCCGATGAGGAACGCCGCCCACCGCCTGCTGATCACCACCGGGCCAGTATTCATCACTGCGGGCGGGCGTGCCTGATCCAGGTGTTCTGTCCCACAGGGGCGGTCTTGTCGTCGGCCGACAGGTCCACCACCCGGCCGTGCGGGCTGGTCGCCGCCCAGGCCGCGCCGAAGAGCAACAGCTGGTTGAAGACGTACAGGTAGACCAGCGCGCCGACGGCGGAACCGACCAGGGCGTACGCCGGGTTGCGCTCGACGATCGCGACGAAGGACCGGCCCACCGTGTTGAGCAGCATGATCCCGAGGCCGACCTGGATCACCGGCGGCGCCATCCGGCGCGCGGTCATCCGTAGCCGGGGTACCGCGGCCAGCAGGGCCGCCGCCAGCAGCATGTTCACGCCCAGGGTGAGGACCAGGCTGACGATCGACAGGATGGTGGTGAAGCCGCCGCCGGCCAGCCAGTGCAGCAGCCGCTCCAGGCCGTAGACGGCGAGCTGGGAGAGGGCCAGCAGCAGCAGGACGCCGATCAGCACGACCAGGTCGACCACCTGGCGTACCCCGATGTAGCCCGGCTGTTCGCGCAGCTGCCAGATGAGGCGCTGCGAGGAGCGGATCGACTCGACCCAGCCGATGCCGGTGAAGGTCAGCCCGAGGATGCCGACGATCCCGACGGTCTTCTTGCTGTCCACGATCGCCTGGACGTCGAGGAAGGGCAGGTTGTTCGCGAGGAACTCGACGACCAGGTCGAAGAGCTCGTTGTTGTTGGTCAGCAGGATGCCGAAGACCGAGTAGCCGATCAGCAGCAGGGCGAAGATGGCGAAGAAGCCGTAGTAGGCGATCGCGGCGGCCAGCCGGCCGCCCTGGACGTCCTCGTAGCGCAGGATCGCCCGGCACAGATGATCGAAGTACGGCGACCGGTAGCGGAGGGCCATGATCCGGGCCTCAGCCGCGTCGTATGCCCGGTCGATCGGATTCACGCGCCGACCGTAACCGACATCACGAAAAACGAGCGTTCAGCCGAGCGGGAAGTCGCGGCGTGGCCGCCACGGCCCCTCTCCGCCGTGCGAGAAGAGTGTGAAGGAGCCGACCTCGAAGGTGGCCGAGAAGTCGGCCAGATCCTCGAAGACCGCGTCCAGCGCCTCCGCCGAGACGTCCTGGGCGACCGTGACGTGCGGGTGGTACGGGAAGCGGGTGTCCCGCCGCACGTCCTCCGAGCGTGTGATCGCCTCGGCCAGCAGCTCACACTCGCTGATGCCCCGGGCGAGCGTCACGAAAACCACCTCGGTGACCGGCCGGAACGTCCCGGTGCCGCGCAGGTGGATGGTGAACGGGGGCTGCGCCGAGGCGATCGCCTCGAGGTGTTTCTCCACCGCCGGCAGCGCGTCGGTGGCCACCTCGGTCGGCCCGAGGAGGGTGACGTGCGCCGGCGTGTAGGCGGCCTGCGGATCACCGGCCTCCGCGCGCCGGCGGGTCAGCAACGAGCCCCAGGGTTCGGGGATGTCGATGGCCACGCCGATGCGCGTACGGGCCGGTACCGGCTCGGGCACCGGGTCAGGCCCCGCGGGCGGGGTTGACGAAACCCACGTTCTGGTAGGCGGCGGCGAGCGTGACGGCCGAGACGGCACGGGCCTTGTCGGCGCCGATGGCCAGGATCTTGTCGAGCTGGGCCGGGTCGTCGAGGTACGCCTTCGTGCGCTCCTGGATCGGCTTGACGAACTCCACCAGCACCTCGGCGAGGTCCTTCTTCAGGTCGCCGTAGCCGCGCCCGTCGTACATCTCCAGCAGCTCGTCGATGGCCCGGTTGGTGAGCGCCGCGTAGATGGTCAGCAGGTTGCTGATGCCCGGCTTGTTCTCCTCGTCGTAGAGGATCTCCCGGCCGGTGTCGGTGACCGCCGACTTGATCTTCTTGGCCGAGCGGGCCGGGTCGTCCAGCAGCTCGATGATGCCGTTCGGCGAGGAGGCCGACTTCGACATCTTGCTGGTCGGGTCCTGCAGGTCGGTGATCTTCGCGGTGTCCTTCACGATGAACGCCGACGGCACGGTGAACGTCTGCCCGAACCGGGTGTTGAACCGCTGCGCGAGGTCGCGGGTGAGTTCCAGATGCTGCCGCTGGTCCTCCCCGACCGGAACCTGGTCGGCCTGGTAGAGCAGGATGTCCGCGGCCTGCAGGATCGGGTAGGTGAACAGGCCGACGGTGGTGCTGTCCTGGCCGGCCTTGGCCGACTTGTCCTTGAACTGCACCATCCGGCCGGCCTCGCCGAACCCGGTGATGCAGCTCAGCACCCAGCCCAGCTGGGCGTGCTCCGGCACGTGCGACTGGACGAAGAGCGTGCAGCGGTCGGGGTCGAGCCCGAGCGCCAGCAGCTGCGCGACGGAAACCCGAGTACGGTTACGGAGAGCAACCGGGTCATGCCCCATGGTGATCGCGTGCAGGTCGACCACACAGTAGAAGGCATCATGCGTGTCCTGCATCGACACCCAGTTGCGGACGGCGCCCAGGTAGTTGCCGAGGTGGAAGGAGTCGGCGGTCGGCTGGATGCCGGAAAGCACACGCGGGCGGCGGGCAACGTCGGACATGGGCGCCATTGTGTCAGCCTCGGGTCCGGTCCCGCGAATCACCCACCGATTCGGGACGATGTTCGAACCTGTTGACTTATGAGCGTTTCTGAGAAATTCTGAACCTACCAGTTGAGGGAAAGGGCCCAGTCGTGAAATTGCTCGTCACCGGCGGCGCCGGCTACGTCGGCAGTGTGACCAGCAGGCTACTGCTGGACGCCGGCCACGAGGTCGTCGTCCTCGACAGCCTGCGCACCGGCTTCCGTGAGGCGGTGGCCCCCGACGCCACCTTCGTCCAGGCGGACATCGCGGACGCCGCCCAGGTGCTCACGCCGGAGGCGGGCTTCGACGCCGTGCTGCACTTCGCCGGGCTGATCGCGGCCGGCGAGTCGATGGCCAAGCCGGAACTCTACTGGCACGAGAACGTGGTCAAGTCACTCGCGCTGCTCGACGCGATCCGCGCCGCCAAGGTGCCCCGGGTGATCTTCTCGTCCACCGCCGCGGTCTACGGCAACCCGGTCGAGCTGCCCATCACCGAGTCCGCTGTCAAGGCCCCCACCAGCACGTACGGGTCGACCAAGCTGACCTTCGACCTGGCCCTGACCTCCGAGACGTTCGCGCACGGCCTGGCCGCCGTCTCGCTGCGCTACTTCAACGTGGCCGGCGCCTACATCAACGGCGAGCACGAGATCGGTGAGCGGCACGACCCGGAGACCCACCTGATCCCGATCACCCTGCAGGCGGCCGCCGGCAAGCGGGACAAGCTGCAGCTGTTCGGCGACGACTACCCCACCGACGACGGCACCTGCGTGCGCGACTACATCCACGTCGAGGACCTGGCCCGGGCTCACCTGCTGGCGCTGGACGCCGCGGTGGCCGGCGAGCACAAGATCTACAACCTGGGCAACGGCAACGGCTTCTCCAACCGGCAGGTCGTCGAGGCCGCCCGCGAGGTCACCGGCGCCGCGATCCCGGTCGAGATCGCCCCGCGGCGCGACGGCGACCCGGCCACCCTGGTGGCGTCTTCCGCCCGGGCCCGCGAGGAGCTGGGCTGGGTGCCGCAGAAGAACACGCTGCAGGCGATGATCGGCGACGCCTGGACCTTCTACCGCAAGCATGTGGCATGAGCGGTGTGCCTGAGGCCGCCGCTGCGGCCTTCCGGGAGGCGTACGGCACGGAGCCCACCGGCCTCTGGGCGGCTCCCGGCCGGGTGAACCTGATCGGTGAGCACACCGACTACAACGACGGTTTCGTGCTGCCCTTCGCCCTGCCGCAGCGCACGATCGCGGCGGCCGGCCCGGCGCCGGACGGACAGTGGTCGGTCTGCTCCACGCTGGCCCCCGAGCCGGTGACCTTCGGCGTCACCGAGCCCGGCGAGGTCACCGGCTGGGGCGCCTATGTGGCCGGCGTGGTCTGGGCCCTGCGGGACGCCGGCTTCGACGTGCCGCCGGCGCGCATCGCGATCGCCTCGGACGTGCCGCTCGGCTCCGGCCTGTCCTCCTCGGCGGCCCTGGAGTCGTCCGTGCTGACCGCGCTCGCCGACCTGGGCGCGCTCGACCTGCCGGTGGAGAAGCGGCCGGCGCTCGCCCAGCGGGCCGAGAACCTCTACGTGGGCGCGCCCACCGGCATCCTGGACCAGTCCGCGTCGATCCGCTGCCAGCAGGGCCGGGCGCTGTTCCTGGACTGCCGGACCTATCAGGTCGAGCAGATCCCGTTCGACCTGGCCGCCGAGGGCCTGGCCATCCTGGTGGTCAACAGCAACGCGCCGCACCAGCACGTCGACGGGGAGTACGGCGCCCGCCGCAAGTCCTGCGAGGCGGCGGCCGCGGCCCTGGGCGTGCCTGCGCTGCGCGACGTCGGCGTGGACGAGCTGCCGTCGGCGCTGGAACGGCTCGACGACGACGTGTTGCGCAAGCGGACCCGGCACATCGTCACCGAGAACCAGCGGGTGCTGGACACAGTGACCCTGCTCCGCTCCGGGCGGATCCGCGAGATCGGCCCGCTGCTGACCGCCTCGCACGCCTCGATGCGCGACGACTTCGAGATCACCGTGGCGCAGGTGGACGTGGCCGTGCAGGCCGCCCTGGAGGCCGGGGCCTACGGCGCCCGGATGACCGGCGGCGGCTTCGGCGGCTGCGTGCTCGCCCTGGTCGACGCCGACCGGGCGGAGGCGACCGCCACCGCGGTGGCCGAGGCCTACGCGCAGCGCGACTTCACCGCCCCGACCAGCTGGGTGGCCGTCGCCGGCCCCGGCGCGACCCGGCTGTAACGCTTCGAGCGGCCCTGCGGCGGGTATGGCTCGGGTCATGACGACCGAGACCAACTCGCCGCAGGAACAGCCCCGGGAGACCAACGAGCCCAACGAGTTCGGCTTCGCCGGGGAAGCGACCGCCCCGCAGCCGGAACCGGCCGGTGACGTCGACGGCGAGAGCATCGCGATCCCGTCGGGCGACATCACCGGCGCGGTCACCGAGGCCGTCGAGGAGCTTTCCGAGCACGACGACCGCTAGCCGTTCAGGCCCCTCAGGGCCACCAATCCGAGGGGTGTCCTCGGCCTTTCGCCTGATCACCCGCAGGAGCGAGACCAGGGGCTCAACGGCGGGGCGCACGGCTATGGTGTCCGGCATGGGGGTCAGCCCACCGTACCTTCGCGATCACACCGAGCAAGGTGTCACCGTCAGTATCGACGTCGGCGACGACGCTGCCGTCTCGCTGCTCACGGTGCGCGGTCCGTGGGACGCCCAGCTGCGCACCAGCGCCTCGGCCGGCCTGCGCCGGTGCCTCACCGAGCACCCGGACGGTCTGATCGTGGATCTCACCGGGTTGCTCGACCCGCACAGCGAGAGCGCCTCGACCTGGTCGACCGCTCAGCACGTCGCTGCGGGCCTGGAACCGCCGGTGCACCTCGCCCTCTGCGTGCCGCCGGATCTGCCGCTGGCGGACCGGATGCAGGCGCTGGGGGCGGGCCGTTTCCTGCCGGTCTACGCGAAGGTGCGCCAGGCCCGGGTGGCCCTGGCCGGCCGGATGCCCGGCGCCGAGCGGGTGAGCGTGACGCTGGCGCCCGATCCGGACGCACCGAGTGCCGCGCGCAATCTGGTCGGGGACGCCTGTCTGCAGTGGGGGCTGGTGCATCTGCTGCATCCCAGCCGGCTGGTGATGTCGGAGCTCGTGACGAACGCGGTGGAGCACGCCGGCACCGAGATCCGGGTGGTGGTGAGCCGGCGCGGCGCCGGGGTGCACCTGTCGGTCGGTGACGGGGATCCGCGGCTGCCGGAGATCGTCCAGCTGACCCGTCCACGGCCGGACGTGCCGCTCGACGTACGGGGCCGGGGTCTGCGCACGGTGCACGAGACCGCGGCGATGTGGGGTGCCGTGCCCACCGAGAACGGCAAGGTGGTGTGGGCGACGGTCCGGTCTCCCGAACCGCCGCCCACGTCGCCCTAACGGGCCTCGATGATCATCCCGGCGCCGACCGTACGGTTGGTCGTCTCGTCGATCAGGATGAAGCCACCGGTCGTCCGGTTGCGCCGGTACTCGTCGGCGAGCAGCGGCACCGTGGTGCGCAGCCGGACCCGGCCGATCTCGTTGAGCCCGAGCTCGTTCGCCGCCTCGTCCCGGTGCAGGGTGTTCACGTCCAGCCGGTACTGCAGGCCGCGGACCACGGTCCGGGCGGTGCGGGTGGTGTGCTTGATCGCGTACTTGCCGCCGATGCGCAGCGGCGCCGTCTCGTCCATCCAGCAGATCATCGCCTCGATGTCCTGGGCGGGCGTCGGGGCGTTGTGCGGGCGGCAGAGCATGTCACCGCGCGAGATGTCGATCTCGTCGGTCAGCCGGATCGTCACCGACATCGGCGGGAAGGCCTCGTCGACCGGCCCGTCCGCGGTGTCGATCGACGCGATCGTGCTGGTCATGCCGGAGGGCAGGGCCATCACGTCGTCGCCGGGCTTGAGCACGCCGGAGGCGACCTGACCGGCGTAACCGCGGTAGTCGGTGACCGTGGTCGACTGCGGGCGGATCACGTACTGCACCGGGAAGCGCACGTCGACCAGGTTGCGGTCGCTGGCGATGTGCACGTGCTCCAGGTGGTGCAGCAGGGACGGGCCCTCGTACCACGGGGAGTTCTCCGAGCGGCTGGCGATGTTGTCGCCGTTCAGCGCGGAGATCGGGATGATCGTCAGGTCCGGCACGTCGAGTTTCGCGGCGAACGAGGTGAACTCGTCAGCGATCTTGTTGTAGACGTCCTGATCCCAGTCGACCAGGTCCATCTTGTTGACGCAGAGGACCAGGTGCGGCACCCGCAGCAGGCTCGTCAGGAACGCGTGCCGGCGGGACTGCTCGACCAGGCCCTTACGGGCGTCGACCAGGATCAGCGCGAGGTCGGCGGTGGACGCGCCGGTCACCATGTTCCGGGTGTACTGAATGTGCCCGGGGGTGTCCGCGATGATGAACTTGCGCCGCGGCGTCGCGAAGTAGCGGTACGCCACGTCGATGGTGATGCCCTGTTCCCGCTCGGCGCGCAGGCCGTCGGTCAGGAGCGCCAGGTTCGTGTACTCGTCGCCGCGGGACGCGCTGGCGCTCTCCACGGCCTCGAGCTGATCCTCGAAGATCGTCTTGGTGTCGTACAGCAGCCGGCCGATGAGCGTCGACTTGCCGTCGTCCACGCTGCCCGCGGTGGCGAACCGCAGCAGGTCCATGCCGCGCGAAGCGGCGGCGTCAGGCTCGAGAACTGCCTGGCTCATCAGAAGTAACCCTCTCGCTTACGGTCTTCCATCGCGGCCTCGCTGACCTTGTCGTCGCCGCGGGTCGCACCACGCTCGGTGATCCGGGTGGCGGCGACCTCGTCGATCACCTTGTCCACGGTGTCGGCCTCGGACAGCACCGCGGCGGTCTGCGACGCGTCGCCGACCGTGCGGTAACGCACCCGGCGCACCTCGGAGGTCTCGCCGTCGCGCAGCCGGATGAACTCGTTGACCGCGTAGAACATCCCGCCCCGCTCGACGACCTCGCGGTCATGCGCGTAGTAGATGCTCGGCAGCGGGATCTGCTCCTTGGCGATGTAGTGCCAGACGTCCAGCTCGGTCCAGTTGGAGAGCGGGAACACCCGGATCGACTCGCCCGGGTGGTGCCGGCCGTTGTAGAGCGCCCACAGCTCGGGCCGCTGGTTCTTCGGGTCCCACTGGCCGAACTCGTCGCGGAAGCTGAACATCCGCTCCTTGGCCCGGGCCTTCTCCTCGTCGCGCCGCGCGCCGCCGAAGAGGGCGTCGAAGCGGTACTTCTCCACCGCGTTGAGCAGCACCGGGGTCTGGATGCGGTTGCGCGTGCCGTCCGGCAGCTCGCGCACCAGGCCGGTGTCGATCGCCTCCTGCACGCTGGCGACCACCAGGTTGAGGCCGAGCGACGCCACCCGGCGGTCCCGGTACTCCAGCACCTCGGGGAAGTTGTGGCCGGTGTCGACGTGCATGACCGGGAACGGGATGCGCGCGGGGGCAAACGCCTTCTCGGCGAGGCGCAGCATCACGATCGAGTCCTTGCCGCCGGAGAAGAGCAGCACGGGGCGCTCGAACTCGGCCATGACCTCGCGCATGACGAAGATGCTCTCGGCTTCGAGAGCATCAAGATGCGAGACGCGGTAGGGCTTCGTCTGGCTCATGGGTTCAGTCCCCAGACCTTTCGGGGTTATCGGCTGGTTTCCGGGCCGTCATTGTTACGGAAGATGCCGCTGCAGCGCAGCAAGCAACCGAGGAGCGAGATCTTTGCGACAGACGACCAGGTCAGGCAGCTTCGGGTCGGCCTGGTTGTAGGCCAGCGGGGACCCGTCGATGCGGGACGCGTGCAGGCCGGTGGCGAGCGCTACCGCGGCCGGCGCGGCCGAGTCCCACTCGTACTGCCCGCCGGCGTGCACGTAGGCGTCCGCCTCGCCGCTGATCACCGCGGCGATCTTCACCCCGGCGGAGCCCATCGGCACCAGCTCGGCGCCGATGTCCTCGGCCAGGGCGGTGACGAACGCGGGCGGCCGGGTCCGGCTGGCCGCGATCCGGATCGCTCCGCCGGTGGCCGCCTCCAGCGGCATCGGCGGGTAGGCCGGCGGCTGGTCGGTGGCGAACGTACGGTGCTGAGCCGGCATCGCCACCGCACCGGCCGCGAGGCAGGCCGGGTTCGACGAGTCGGCGGTCCAGAGCGCCACGTGCACGGCCCAGTCGGTGCGGCCCTCCTCGGAGAACTCCCGGGTGCCGTCGAGCGGGTCGACGATCCACACCCGCGAGGCGCCGAGCCGGTCCGGGCGGACCGTGACCTCCTCGCCCTCCTGCCAGGCGACGCGCGAGTGCTCGTCCTCCTCGGAGAGCACCGCGTCGGCCGGACGCCAGCGCGCCAGCTCGCTGCGGAGCAGATCGTGTGCGGCCTGGTCACCGGCCGCCTTGAGCGCCTTCGGGTCGGCGTAGCCCATCTCGGCGCGAACCTGGAGAAGCACCTGACCGGCGCGCTCCGCGAGCCAGCGGGCGAACGCGGCGTCGATGACCGGTGGTGTGCCGTTCTCGCCGGCGTCCCGCGGACCAGCAATGCGTGCCGACGTCTTCGTCTGCTCGCCCATCGTCTCGCTCCTCACTCGCCTGCAGCAGGCTGCGAACCTTCAGTACGCCCCGGATGACCGCGCCACCGCGGTCACCGTCCTGAGCAGGATCACCAGATCCAGGCTCAGTGACCAGTTCTCGACATAGCGAAGGTCGAGCCGGACCGCCTCCTCCCAGGAGAGGTCGGAGCGCCCGGAGACCTGCCACAGACCGGTCATGCCGGGTTTGACTGCCAGCCGGCGCCGAACGTCGTCGGCGTAGGCGGCAACCTCCGTCGGCAACGGCGGCCGTGGACCGACCAGCGACATCTGCCCCAGGAGGACGTTGATCAGCTGCGGGAGCTCGTCCAGCGAGAACCTGCGTAACCACCGTCCGACCGGGGTGACCCGCGGGTCGTCGCGGATTTTGAAGAGCACACCGTCGTGCTCGTTGAGGTGCCTCAGCTCGTGCAGACGTGCCTCGGCGTCGATATACATGCTGCGGAACTTGAAGATCCGGAAATGACGGCCGTCACGTCCCACGCGCACTTGCCGAAAGAGTACCGGGCCGCGCGAGGTGAGGCCCACGCAGAGCGCCACGCCTAGGAGTACCGGACCGGAAAGGATCAGAAGGAGGAGTGCACCTAGACGATCGACCACGTCCTTGACCAGGCGCGATCCACCGTGCAGCCGAGGATGCTCGACGTGCAGCATGGGCAGTCCGTCGAACGGCCGGATCGTGGTCCGCGCACCGGCGACGTCGACCAGCGCGCTGGCCACCACCAGGTCCACCTCGTCGCGTTCCAGGCGCCAGGCCAGCCGGCGCACCGCGGCACCGTCCAGTTCGGGGCAGCTGAGCACCACCACGGTGTCGGCGTCGGCCTGTTCCACCGCGCTCGCCACGTCGTCGAAGGTGCCGTAGACGGTGAGGTCGGTGATCCCGATCCCGTCGGCGTCCGGCGGCAGGCACGCCCCGACCACCTCCAGGCCGTGGTAGCGCTCGCGGCGCAGCTGCCGGGTGATGCCGATGACCGACAGCTCGTGGCCGACGACGATCACCCGACGGAGGTTCTCCCCGCGGGCGCGGGCCAGGTGCAGCCGCTTGCGCAGCAGGAACCGGGACATCACCACGGTCGCTATCGCGACCGGAAGCGCCACCAGCACATAGGAGCGCGCCAGGTCCAGATCGAGGGCGTACGACAGGACGGACGCCCCCGCGATGAGGGTCACACCGCCCCGGATCACCCGCTGGTACTCGTCACTGCCGACGAAGAGGTAGCGCCGTTCGTACGCCCGGCAGAACGCCAGGACCACCAGGAGGGCGGCCGGCAGCAGCGCGGACAGGAGAAGGTAGCCACGGTTGTACGCGGTGACCGCGTCGCCGAACCGGAGCATGAACGCCACGACCCCGGCGACCACCCCGGCGACCAGGTCGGACAGTACGAGTGCCCGAACGTACTGGCGTTCCCAGAGCTGGCGCCGTGACAGCGCGGCGTGCCGGCCACGGGCCCGGAGGAAGGGGCGGTTCGCCGCGCGGGCCGCCTCGGACCGGTTGCGCCGGCTCGACCAGTGCCGGTCGACCGCCCGGTTGCGCGCCGGGTCCGCGGCGGACCGTACGCCTCGTGGTGGTGCGTTGTCCGGCCGCCGCGCCTCGGCGCCGGAAGGCGGCGGGCTCAGCGGCGCGACCGGCCCGGGGATCTTGCTGTTGCGCCCGGACCTGCGCTTGCCCGGCCGCTGTGGACCGTGGTTGCCGGGGGGATGATTCGCCAGGCCGTAACCGGGCGGCGGATCCTGCGGGACACGATCGGGCCGGATCACCGGGAGGATCGCCGTCGGTTCGGTCAACGCGCCCGCCCGGTCCTCGGACACGTCCTGCGACATCCTCGAACCTCCCGTCCCGTCGGCCATGCACTGATGTGCGTGCGTCCGTGTGACCAACGGACGGACGGCGGAGGGCGTCACGGGATGACTAGGCGGACAAAACGACCCAAACGGATTCTTTGTTTCGTCCTGCGGGCATCAATTCCCGTGGTATTTGTTCTGCGCCCACTCGACACCCTCGAGGACCACGGCCTCCACCACGTCGGCCGCCCGATCCACCAGGAAGTCCAGTTCCTTGCGCTCCACCGAGGAGAAATCGGAGAGCACGTAATCGGCCGGATCCTGCCGTCCGGGCGGACGACCGATGCCGAACCGCACCCGCGCGTAGTCCTTGCTCGACAACGACTTCGACATGGAGCGCAGCCCGTTGTGCCCGCCCTCGCCTCCGCCGCGTTTCACTCGAACCTGCCCGAACGGCACATCAAGCTCATCATGCACCGCGATCACATTCGCCACGGGAACTTTGAAGAACTGCGCCAGCGACACCACCGGGGCGCCGGAGAGGTTCATGTAGGTCAGCGGTTTCACCAGGATCAAGCGCGGACCGCCGAAGCCCAGCCGGCCCTCAGCCGCTTCGGCCTGCGCGCGTTTCGCCCGCCCGAACCGGCCGCCGATCCGGGACGCCAGCAGGTCGGCCACCATGAAACCCACGTTGTGCCGGTTGCCCGCGTACTCCCGGCCCGGGTTCCCCAGTCCGACCACCAGCCAGGGCGCCTCGTCGCTCACCACTGTCCGCCTCCCACATACGCATCAGGGAAAGTGCCACCCGGCACTTTCCCTGACAACTGGTTTACCGCTGCTGCGCGACAGACTTACTCCGCGCTGCTGTCACCCTCAGCAGCGGCGCCCTCGCCGGCCTCGTCCTCAGCCGGCGCCACGGTCTGCGCCGCGCTGACGATCGCGAGCACGGTCTCCGGGTCCACCGCGAGCTCGGTGCCCCGGGGCAGCTTCACGTCACCGGCGGTGACGTGCGAGCCGGCCTCCAGGCCCTCGATCGAAACCTCGAGCTCGGACGGCAGGTGCAGCGCGTCGGCGACCACGGCAACCGTGTTCGACTCGTGCACCACCAGCGTGTTCTTGGCGGCCTCACCGGTCAGCGTCACCGGGACGTCGACCTGGACCTTCTCGCCGCGCTTCACGATCAGCAGGTCCACGTGCTCGTACGTGTCCTTGATCGGGTCCCGCTGGATCGCCTTCGGCAGGGCGAACGTGGCACCCGAGCCGCCGACGATGTCGATCGTGAAAATCTGGTTCATGCCGCCGTGGCGGATGGCGGCCGCGAACTCACGGGCCGGCAGCGCGATGTGCTGCGGCTTCTCGCCGTGGCCGTACAGCACGGCTGGCACCAGACCGGCCCGGCGCGTGCGGCGGGCACCACCCTTGCCGAACTCGGTACGGGGCTCGGCGCTGATCTTTACCTCGGACACGGGGAAACTCCTGAAACTCTTCGAAGCGGGCTGCGTCTAAGTCTGCGGCTGCGGTATCCGGCAGTGCTGCGGTGGTGTCGGCGCTGCCGGGCAAGGGCGCGCGGGGCACAGGCCCGGAGCACCGCGTCGATGACGGCGCCTCGAGCGGGCTGCGAACCTCAACAGCCCACGAAGCACCCTCGCCGTGGCAACCGCACTAGCTTACCTGCCACGATCGCGCATCATTCAGCGGGTCCGCCCACCTGGCGACGTCCGCGAAAAATCACTCCACCGGTGCAACTTGCACCACACGAGAGAACGCCCGTCACCGACGGGCGTCCCGCTCGATCACGAAATCAGCTGAGACCACCGAACAAAGTGGTCACCGAGCCGTCGTCGAACACCTCACGGATCGCCCGGGCCAGCAGCGGGGCGATCGACAGCACGGTGATCTTGTCCAGACGCTTCTCCGGCGAGAGCGGCAGTGTGTTCGTCACCACCAGCTCGCTGATCCGGCTGTTCTTCAGCCGCTCAGTGGCCGGGTCGGAGAGCAGCGCGTGGGTCGAGGCCACGATCACGTCGGCCGCACCCTCCTCGAAGAGGATGTCCGCCGCCTTGGCGATCGTCCCACCGGTGTCGATCATGTCGTCGACGATCAGGCAGACCCGGCCCTCGACCTCGCCGACCACCCGGTTCGCCACCACCTGGTTGGGCTTCAGCGGGTCACGGGTCTTGTGGATGAAGGCCAGCGGGCAACCGCCGAGGCGGTCGGTCCAGCGCTCGGCCACCCGGACCCGGCCGGAGTCCGGCGCCACCACGGTCATCGGGCGGCCGGCGAACTTCTTCTGCACGTAGTCGGCGAGGATGTCCATCGCGAACAGGTGGTCCACCGGGCCGTCGAAGAAGCCCTGGATCTGCGCGGTGTGCAGGTCGACCGTGAGGATCCGGTTCGCCCCGGCGGTCTTCAGCAGGTCGGCGACCAGGCGGGCGGAGATCGGCTCCCGGCCGCGGTGCTTCTTGTCCTGCCGCGAGTACGGGTAGAACGGCAGCACCACGGTGATCCGCTTCGCCGATCCCCGCTTCAGCGCGTCGATCATGATCAGGGTTTCCATGACCCAGCGATTCACCCCTTCGGTGACCGACTGGACCACGAAGGCGTCCGATCCACGGACCGATTCCTTGAACCGGACGAAGATCTCACCGTTGGCGAACTCATACGAATCCGACGGCGTCGGCGCCACGCCGAGCACCTGGCCGATCTCCTCGGCCAGTTCCGGGAAACCCCGGCCGGAGAAGAGCATCAGACTCTTACGGTTCTCGGCGACGATGCTGCCCATCGGCTCGCTGCTCCCGTGTGATTAGGGGGTGGGTTCGCAGTGAAGTATCCCTTGCGGCAAGGTAACCGCCACGTTTCGAGCCCGCCGGGTGGGATGGCTCACCCCAGCTGGATCACTCCTGCTCAGGGGTGATATCTGCGGCCTCGGCGGCGGCCGCCGACACCGTGCCCGGCCGCTTACGCACGGTCCAGCCCTCGATGTTGCGCTGCTGGGCGCGGGTCACCCCGAGGTTGCCCGCCGGAACGTCCTTGGCGACAGCGCTGCCGGCCGCCACATAGGCCCCCGGGCCGATCTCGACCGGTGCGATCAGGACGGTGTCCGAGCCGACGAAAGCCGCCTCACCCACGACGGTGTGGCTCTTCCGTACGCCGTCGTAGTTGGCGAAGATCGTGCCGGCGCCGATGTTGGCCTTCGCGCCGATCGTCGCGTCGCCCACGTAGGTCAGGTGCGGCACCTTGGCGCCCTCGCCGAGCTCGGCGTTCTTCGTCTCGACGAAACCGCCGACCTTGGACTTACGGGCCAACCGGGTCCCCGGCCGCAGATAGGAGAACGGGCCGACCGTCGCCTCCGGACCGATCTGTGCCCCGATCGAGTGAGTACGCAGGACGGTCGCCCCCTCGGCCACCGTCGTGTCGATCAGCGTGGTGTCCGGGCCGATCACCGCGTCCCGCGCCACCGTCGTGGTGCCGGACAGCTTGCAGTTCTGCTCCACCACCGCGTCCGGCTCCAACGTCACCGTCGCGTCGATCCAGGTGGTCGCCGGGTCGAGCAGCAGCACCCCGGAACGCATCCAGGCGTCGTTGATCCGGTCCCGCATCAGCACCCGCAGCCGGGACAGCTCCGCCCGGTCGTTGCAGCCGAGCGTCTCGTAGGCGAACTCGGCCACCTCGATCGCGACCGGGTGCCCCTGCGCGGCCAGGATCCCGAAGACGTCGGTCAGGTATTCCTCGCCCTGCGCGTTGTCCGTGGAGAGCTTGCCGAGCGCCTCCCGCAGCAGCGCCGCGTCGAAGGCGTAGATCCCCGAGTTGATCTCGCGGATCCGGCGCTGCTCCTCGGTCGCGTCCTTCTGCTCGACGATCCGCTCCAGGTTGCCGGCCGCGTCCCGGACGATCCGGCCCAGCCCGCCCGGCTCGGCCACCTCGGCGCTCAGCACGGTCGCCGCGGCGCCGGCCCGCTCGTGGGTGGTGAGCAGCGCCTCGACCGTCTCCGGCCGCAGCAGCGGAACGTCACCGCTGAGCACCACCACCGTGCCGGTCAGCTCGGGCGCGGCGTCCAGCGCGATCCGGACCGCGTGGCCGGTGCCGTTCTGCTCGGCCTGCAGCACCGGGGTTGCGTCGGGCGCGGCCTCGGCCAGGAACGCACCCACCTGGTCGGCCTTGTGCCCGACCACGACCAGGGTGCGGTCGGTGTGGATGGCGGAGGCCACGTGCAGGACGTGCCCGAGCAGGGTGCGGCCGAGCAGCGGCTGCAGGACCTTGGGCGTCGCGGACTTCATCCGCTTGCCCTCACCGGCGGCGAGGACGACGACGGTACGGCTGGGGGCCTGGCTCACGCGGCAACTCCATCGTTCGCAGTGGCATCTGTGCATGCGCGGCGTCACGTCAACCGCGGTCGACAAGTTGCTCGGCTGCCAGGACTCGAACCTGGAATGAGGGAACCAAAATCCCTAGTGTTGCCAATTACACCACAGCCGATCGGTCCGGTCGTCACACTAGCGCCCGACGACAGCAGCCCGAAGTCAGTATCCCAGTCCGTCCCCGCTACGCCTGCGGGAGGGCGACGACAGGCCCGTGAGCAGCAGCGAATCCATCGATCGAGTTGCCTTCGCCATTTGCCTGATCCCGCAACCCCGGACATCCGGGATGCCAGGCCGCCACCTGGCAGGATGGGCCAGTGAGCGATCAAGGAGACCGGCGCGCGCCACGAGTTCGGATGTCGGCGGCCCAGCGCCGGGAGCAGCTCATCGTGATCGGCCGGCAGCTCTTCGCGGAGCGGGGCTACGACGGCACCAGCGTCGAGGAGGTGGCGGCGCGGGCAAAGGTGTCGAAGCCGGTGGTCTACGAGCACTTCGGCGGCAAGGAAGGCCTCTACGCCGTGGTGGTGGACCGCGAGGTGCGCGCCCTGCTCGACCGGATCGCCGCGGCACTGACCGCGGGGCATCCCCGGGAGCTGCTGGAACAGGCGGCGCTGGCGCTGCTCGACTACATCGAGGAGGAGCCGCACGGCTTCCGCGTGCTGGTGCGGGAGTCGCCGGTGCTCTCCGCGGGCGGCAACTTCTCCAGCGTGATGAGCGATGTGGCGCACCGGGTGGAGCACATCCTGGGCGCCGAGTTCAAGACCCGTGGCCTGGACCCGAAGGTCGCCGAGCTCTACTCGCAGGCGCTGGTCGGGATGGTCGCCCTGGTCGGGCAGTGGTGGCGGGAGGCGCGCAAGCCGAAGAAGGAGATGGTCGCCGCGCACCTGGTCAATCTGGCCTGGAACGGTCTCTCCCACCTGGAGACCAAGCCGGGGCTGATCACGCGCCGGGTCCGCTGAGCGGACCCGGCGGCGGGCAGTGAATCAGGCGGTCCGGCCCTCGCGCACCTGGCGCGGCGCACCGGCCTCCGACCGCGGGGCGATCTTGCTGTACAGGCTGACCGTGATCAGCAGCAGGCCGACGAGGTAGGTCACGACCACCGTCGACATGGTGAAGCCGAAGAAGTTCACGTCGTCGGTGCGCAGCACGGCCAGCTCGTAGGTGCCCAGCACCAGCAGGCCCCACCCCAGGTACTTGTCGGCCGCGACGTCGAGATTGCGACCGGTCGCGGTGGTCAGCAGCACGACGGCGCCGACGGCCAGCGACACGATCGACCAGAGCATGTTGGTGCCCTGGCCGAGGACCCGCTCGCCGGGGCCGGTGAAACTCTCACCCGACGTCTGGATGAATCCCAGGATGCCGAAGACCACCAGGTAAGCCCCGGCGATGAAGCCGGCTATCCGATAGAGCGGCCGAAGCGGGTGATTGACCGGGGTGTGCGCCATGGTTCCGTCTCCAAGGTCGGGTGCCTACGTGCCGATTCTCGCGTATCCCCCACAAGCGGCGCAGGCACACCCCCCGGTTCAGTTCTCGGACACCTGCTCGGCGAGCTCCAGCCAGGCCTCCTCGGCCTCGGCACGCTCCTGCTGCACCGCCTTGAGCTGCGCTTCCAGCTCGACGAGCTTCTCGTAGTCGCTGCCGTGCTCGGCCAGGCTCTCGTTGATCTTCGATTCTTTCTCGGAGAGCTTGTCCATCTGCCGCTCCAGCCGCGCCAGGTCCTTGCGAGCTTGGCGCAACTCACCCTGGGAGAGGCCCGGCACGCTGCGCGGCGCCTCGGCACCCCGGACCGGTACGCCCGGAGCGGACGGCGCTGCCACACGGGCGAGGTATTCGTCGACGCCACCGGGCAGGTGCACGAGCCGGCCGTCACCGAACATCCCGAACGCCGTGTCGGTGACGCGCTCGACCAGATAGCGGTCGTGGCTGGCCACCACCATCGTGCCGGGCCACGAGTCGAGCAGGTCCTCGAGCGCGGCCAGGGTGTCGGTGTCGAGGTCGTTGGTCGGCTCGTCGAGGAGCAGCACGTTGGGCTCGGTCGCGAGCAGCCGCAGCAGCTGGAGACGCCGCCGCTCCCCACCGGAGAGGTCGCTGACCGGCGTCCAGATCCGCTTGTCGGTGAAGCCGAACACCTCGGCGAGCTGGCCCGCGGAGAGTTCCCGGTCGCCGAGCTTGACCCGCTTGGCGACCTCCTCGACGGCTTCGAGCAGCCGCAGGTGCCCGGGCAGCTCCTTGAGCTCCTGGGAGAGGAACGCCGGGCGCACGGTCGAGCCGGTGACCAGACGGCCGCCGTCGGGTGTCGTCACGCCGGCGAGCAGCCGCAGCAGGGTGGTCTTGCCGGCGCCGTTGGCGCCCAGGATCGCGATCCGGTCGCCGGGGCCGACCTGCCAGGTCAGGTCCTGGAGGATCGGTTTGGGACCGGCGTTGAGCGTGACCTGCTCCAGGTCGTAGACCTGTTTGCCGAGCCGGGTGGTGGCGAGGCGCTGCAGGCTGACCGTGTCACGCACCGGCGGGACGTCGGCGATCAGCTCGTTGGCCGCGTCGATGCGGAATTTCGGCTTGGAGGTGCGGGCCGGCGGGCCGCGGCGCAGCCAGGCGATCTCCTTGCGCAGCAGGTTCTGCCGGCGGGCCTCGATGGCGGCGGCGACCCGCTGCCGTTCCGCCCGGGCCAGCGTCCAGGCGGCGTAGCCACCCTCGTAGGTGTGCACCTGCTCGTCGACGACCTCCCAGGTCGCGGTGCAGACCTCGTCGAGGAACCAGCGGTCGTGGGTGACCACGACCAGCGAACCCTTGCGGGTCAGCAGGTGCTTGGCGAGCCAGTCGACACCGGCCACGTCGAGGTGGTTGGTGGGCTCGTCGAGGATCAGCAGGTCGCTCTCCCGGACCAGCAGGGCGGCGAGGGCGACCCGGCGGCGCTCGCCACCGGACATCGGCCCGACGGGCGTGTCCAGCCCCAGGTAGCCCATGCCGAGACCGTCGAGGATGGTGCGCACGCCGGCGTCACCGGCCCACTCGTGCTCGGCGCCCATGCCCTCGGCGAGCCAGGCGGTGCCGAGCACGACGTCACGCACGGTCGCGTCGGCGGCCAGCGCGAAGGTCTGCGGCAGGGCGGCGACGCGCAGGTCCCGACGGTGGGTGACCCGGCCCGAGTCCGGCTCCTCGAGCTTGGCGAGCAGCCGCAGAAGGGTGGATTTGCCGGCGCCGTTGAGACCGACGATGCCGAGGCGGGCGTCGTCGTCCAGGCCGAGCGAGACGTCGGTGAGCAGCTGACCGGCGGCGCCGTAACCCTTGTTGACCCGGTCCAGGTTGATGATGTTGGCCACGATGCGTCTAGATTACCCGCGCGCCCGGCTGCGGCCCGCGTGCGGTGACCGTCGCCCGGCACACCCCGGCCGCGGTCAGCCCCGCCGCGACCCGCTGCGCGTGCCCCGCGTCGGTGGCGAGGAAGACGCAGGTCGGGCCGGAACCGGAGACGATGCCGGTGATCGCGCCCGCCTCGTGACCGGCTTTCAGCACGTCGGCGAGGTGCGGGCGCAGCGAGAGCGCGGCCGGCTGCAGGTCGTTGCCGAGCGCGGCGCCGAGCACCTCGGGGTCCCGCTGGCGCAGCGCGGCCATCAGCTGGTCGGGATCGCCCAGCGGGGGCGGCGGCCAGGAACTCTCCCGCAGCACGTCGAGCTCGCGGTAGACCGCCGGGGTGGACAGGCCGCCGTCGGCGATCGCGACCACCCAGTGCCAGGTGGTGGGGCGGGCCAGGATCGGGCTGACCGCCTCGCCGTGGCCGGTGCCGAGCGCGGTGCCGCCGTGCAGCAGGAACGGCACGTCGGAGCCGAGCTGCGCGCCGACCTCGGCCAGCTCGTCGCGGGACATGCCGAGGCCCCAGAGCATGTCGCAGGCGATCAGGGTGGCGGCGGCGTCGGCGCTGCCGCCGGCCAGCCCGCCGGCCAGCGGGATCGACTTGCGCAGGTGCAACCGGGCGTGGGCCGGGACCCGGCCCCGGGCGGCCAGCGCGCGGGCGGCCCGGATGATCAGGTTGCTCTCGTCGAGGGCCAGCTCGCCGGTGCCCTCGCCCTCCATCGTGAGCGTGAGGGTGTCACCGCGGCGGGCGGTGAGCTCGTCGAAGAGGCTGATCGCGTGATAGACCGTGTTCAGCTCGTGATAGCCGTCCGGCCGCAGCGGGCCGACCCCGAGGTGCAGGTTGATTTTCGCCGGCACGCGGACCTTGACCGGACCGTGGTGCGGGCGCGGCTCGTCATCGTCCGGTCCCCAGGCCTCTGTCACTGAGCGGTGTCCCGGATCGGAGCGTCACCCACGGGTTCCCCGGTCATGAGTCTCTCCTTGGGTTTCGCCTCGGACGGGGGCTCTGCGTCGGACGGGGTGAGCTTACCGCCGTACCCCGACAGTTTGGCCGCTGCCGCGATCGCGGCGAACTCGCTCACCGTGAGCGACTCGCCACGCTGTTGCGGGCTGATGCCCGCGGCGCGCAGCAGCCGCTCGGCCCGGTCCGGGCCGCCGGCCCAGCCGGCGAGCGCGGCGCGCAGGGTCTTGCGGCGCTGCGCGAACGCCGCGTCGATCACCGCGAAGACGTCGCGGCGCTCGGCGCCCGCCGGCGGGTCGTGCCGGGTGAAGGCGACCAGGCCGGAATCCACGTTGGGCACCGGCCAGAACACCGCGGGCGGGACCTTGCCGGCCGGTTTGGCCTCGGCATACCAGGCCAGCTTCACCGACGGTACGCCGTAGACCTTGGAGCCGGGGCCGGCGGTGAGCCGGTCGGCGACCTCCTTCTGCACCATGACCAGCCCGCCGCGCAGCGTGGGCAGCTCGGCCAGCAGGTGCAGGACCACCGGCACCGCGACGTTGTAGGGCAGGTTCGCCACCAGCATGGTGGGCGCCGGGTCGAAGCGGTCGCCGGTCACCCTGAGCGCGTCGGCCGGGTGCACGGTGAGGTGCGCGACGGCGACGGTCTCCGGCAGCGCGGCGGCCAGGGTCGGGTCGATCTCCACCGCGTGCACGTGCCGCACCGCGCCGACCAGGCCGAGCGTGAGCGAGCCCAGGCCGGGGCCGACCTCCAGCGCGACGTCGTCGGGGCGCAGGCCGGCCGCGGCGACGATCCGGCGGATGGTGTTCGGGTCGTGCAGGAAGTTCTGGCCGAGCTTCTTGGTCGGCGCCACACCGAGACGTGCGGCGAGTTCCCGGATCTCAGCCGGGCCTAGGAGCGAGTCAGCCATGCCCAGAGCCTAGGTCCGGGGCAGCGAGGGCTGGACACCGCCGGGTAGTAATGGGTTCATGTGGTGCGGCCGATGACGGAGCTGCTGGTGCTGCGGGGTGTGGTCGAGGCGGCGCCCGACCGGGTGGCGGCGGTGCTGCTGGACGTGTGGCCCGGCGGGCGGTCGCCGCTGGCCGTCGCCGGGCCGGTCGAGCACGCCGACGGGGACGAGTTCGTGGCGATCCGGGACGGCAGCCGGATCACGGTGACCGTCGACCGGGCCGCGCGGTCGGTCTCCCAGCAGGGCGAGTGGTGGTACCGCGGGGTGACCACGGTCGAGCCCGACCCGCGCGGCTCCCGGGTGGTCCACCGGATCTACAACATCGCGCCGGGGCACCGCTGGGCGGTGCGGATGGTGTCGCGCGGCCCGCTGCACGCGGCACCGACCGCCTTCGCGACCCAGCTGGAGCAGCTCAGCCGCGAGCTGGGCGTGGCCGCCTGGGTCGAGCTCGACTGAACGGTCACCAGCCGCCGAAGATCCGGTCGCCGTTGGCGGAGATCGCGGCGCAGAGCTCGTCCAGGTCGGCGTTCTGGGTCTCGGCGAGGGTGCGCACGGTGAGCGGGATCAGGTACGAGGCGTTCGGCCGGCCCCGGTAGGGCGTGGGCGTCAGGTAGGGCGCGTCGGTCTCGACCAGCATCTGCGCGGGCGGGGTGAGCGCCGCGGCCTCGCGCAGCTTCCCGGCGCTGGCGAAGGTGACCGTCCCGGCGAAACTCAGGTAGTAGCCGCGGCGCACACACTCGGCGGCGAACTCGGCGTCACCGGAGAAGCAGTGCAGGACCACAGTGTCCGGAGCGCCCTCCGAGTCGAGCACCCGCAGCACGTCGTCGTGGGCGTCGCGGTCGTGGATGATCAGCGCCTTGCCGTACCGCTTGGCGATGGCGATGTGCGCCCGGAAGCTCTCCTCCTGGGCGGCGCGGCCCTCGTCGCCGGTGCGGAAGGTGTCCAGTCCGGTCTCGCCGATGCCGCGGACCCGCGGCCGGGCGGCGAGCGCCTCGATCTCGCGCAAGGCACCGTCGAGATCGGAGAGGCGGGGCGCGTCGTTCGGGTGCAGTGCCACGGTGGCCAGCACCGCGTGGTGCCGGTCGGCCAGGTCGGCGCCCCAGCGGGACGAGTCGACGTCCACCCCCACCTGGACGAGCCGGTCCACACCGCTCTTGGCCGCGGCGGTGATCAGCGCCTCCACCGGGTCGCCGGTCCCCTCGCCCGGCACGCCCGCCTCCTGGACGGTCAGATCGAGGTGGGTGTGGCTGTCGAAGACCGGCACGGCGAGCGGCTCCGGGGCGGGCGGGAACTCACCGGCCCGGCGGGACTGCTTGGCGCGACGCGATTCCGATGGTGATGGCATGTGAGACATTGTGCACGTCGCATTTTTCGGTAACCGGCCGTTCATCCCGCATCCACCGGGGTCACTTAAGTTGCGCCGCGTGACTGTGACCGGTGAGGACAGTGACCTCGGCGCCGACCCGCTGGACCCGCCCCTGATGGCTCCGCTGCGCCGCGACCTCAGCTGGCAGCAGGTGCAGCTGATGAGTCAGTCCGCGGCGTACCGCGACGATGCCGGGCTGCGCCGGATCCGGGCCACCGCGACCATCCGCCGGGGTACCCGGATGACCAAGGTGCTCTCCCCGGCACAGGTCGCCGGGCATCTCGGCGGCTGGCAGCCGTACGGCTTCTGCTACCGGTCCTGCGACATCGCCCACCTGCGCGAGCCGGAACAGCTGACCCTGCTGCGCACCGACGGCGCCGCCGACGACCGGGTCGCGTTCGCGCTGCGCTGGCGGGCCACCGACGCGACCGACTTCGAGGTCCCGGCCGAGCCGGCCCAGCCCGGCCTGGCCGCCCTGCCGGGGCACGCCCGGATCGGCGCGATGGTGCTCGGCACCGGCTTCACGCCGAGCACCGACGACCTGATCCCGGAGTACGTGACCAGCGGTTTCGCTGACCTGCCGCTGCCCGCCAACGCCCAGCTGCTGGCGCATGTGCCGGGCGGGGACGAGGTGGTGCTCTACACGTACCAGCCGGAGCAGCACGGGTGGCTGCGGCTGGCCGGACCGCGCTGGCGCGGGCTGCTCGGCGAGATCCCCGGCGTCAGCCCGGACCGGGAGTACGTGCCGTGCACCGCGGCCGGCTCGGCGCGGCTGGTCGGCCGGATCGACGACAAGGAGTACGAGGCGGTCGCCGACCCGCCCGGCGAGTTCCGGGTGCGGGCTCTGACCCGTGCCGCGCGCTATCCGGTGCAGACGCTGAGCCGCCGGGCCGAGCAGGCCCTCTGGCGCGGGGTCCCCTGCTGGGTGCTGCAGCGCGACGAGACCTGGGCCCGCCTGCGGCTGCTGCGCCCGGACGGCGACGCGATCAACCGGATCGGGGCCCGCTGTTACGAGCGGGGCGTCTACGAGTCGTGGGCGCCGGTCGACGAGCTGACCGACCATCACCTGGCCGACCTCGCGTACCTGATCTGAGGACACGGAAAAGGGGCCGGCGGGAGCCGGCCCCTTTTTTCGTCAGGTCAGCGCGTGAGCTTCGCCTGGCGGGACTTCTGGGCGAGGTTGTTCGACCAGTCCCAGGTCCACGCGGCGGTCAGGACGTAACCCTTGGTCAGGCCCTTGGGGAGCTTGAGCGACCACTTGCCCTTGGTCACCTTGACCCGGACGCCCACCTCGAGGCAGTACTCCCAGAACTGGTCCTCGTTGGTGTAGCGCTTCCACTTCTTCTGCGGGGTCAGGCAGTACGTCTTGCCGGACTTGGTCATCCGGGCCACGGTGACGTAGACGTAGGGCACGCCGGACTGCTTGTCGGTCACGGTGCCCCGGACGGTCTTCCAGGAGCTGACCCGGTTGGAGTTGCTCGGCTTGGTGATCGTGAGCTTCGGCTTGGTGGAGTCCTTCAGCACGTTGATCTTGCCGGCGTACTGGAAGGTGGCCGCGCCGTGAGCGTTCGCGGGGGCGACCCGGATCGTCCGGGTGCCGCTGAGCTTGCGGCCGGTGTTGTTCCCCTCGTTGTCGTACAGGTACAGGATGTAGCCCCGGACGGAGCCCTTCTTGGCCCGGTGGAAGCTGCGGGAGCCGTCGGCCCAGTCGATCACGAAGCCGGTGGCGCCGGCGGGCAGCTTCTTCACGTTCACGTGGAACGGGACGCCCTGGTAGACCTTCGTGGTGCTCAGCGAGTAGCTGCCGGCCGGGGCCGCGCTGATCGTGACCGACTGCACCGGCGTGGTGTACGGGTTGCCGGACCGGTCGGTCAGCGTCATCGAGATGTTGTACTTGTTGGTCCGGTTGAACGTCTTGTAGGCGACCGTCGCTCCGGCCTTCAACGTCGTGGAGGTGCCGTCACCCCAGTTGACCCGGCGGGTGATCTGGCTGTCCGCCGTGACGTTGTCGCCGTAGTCGGTGCCGAGCTGGCTGAGGACGACGCCCTGGCCGTGCCAGAGGTACCTGGCGTTCAGCCGGAACGTCCCGGTCGGCGCGATCTTGTCCGCCGGCGTGGTCGGGCCCGTGGAAGGGTTGCCACCCCCGGTGTTGCCGCCGCCGGTCTCACCACCGCCGGTGTTGCCGCCACCGGTCTCACCGCCGCCAGTGTTGCCGCCGCCGGTCTCACCGCCACCGGTCTCACCACCGCCGGGGGTCTCGCCACCGCCGGTCTCACCGCCACCGGTCTCGCCGCCGCCAGGGGTCTCGCCGCCACCAGTCTCGCCGCCGCCGGGGGTCTCGCCACCACCGGTCTCACCGCCGCCGGGGGTCTCGCCACCACCGGTCTCGCCACCGCCACCGGTCTCGCCACCGCCGGGGGTCTCGCCACCGCCGGTTTCGCCACCGCCAGGGGTCTCGCCTCCGGTCTCACCCTCACCGGCGCCGCCTTCCTCGCCCTCACCGCCGGTGCCGGGCTCGGTGGGCGGGTCGGTGCGGAGGTTGGCGATCGCGGACTGAGGGGTGCCGGCGGAAGCCGGTGACGTGTAGACCGCGCCTCCTACGACCAGCGCGCCACTGACGAGCGCCGCCAGAACGGGGCGCGAGAGACGTGGTTTCAACGGAACTCCTTCGAGGGGTCGTCCCACCGAAGGAGCGGCGCACCATTCAGGTCGAAACGTGTCCGTACCGATGAAACGCCCACGTCCCCCCGTGGTGGACGTGACGGTACTGGATCTACGTGACTTTGATCAATCCCTGAACGGACAGGTTCCGCGTGCGATGGGCCACCGCTACGGCGATGCCCGCCGGACCCTCTCGGGCCGGCGGGCATCTGTCGTCAGGAATCGCAGGTCAGGCGCCCTCGCCCAACCGGGCCAGCTCCTCCTCGACCACCGACGGGTCGAGCTTGCGGAACACCGGTTTCGGGGCGCTCAGCGGCGTGCCCGCCACCAGCGGCACCGACTGCCAGCGCGCGCCCACCGTGTAGTCGCCGGTCAGGATCGGATAGCCCGGGCCGCCGTCGAGGTCCTCTGCCTCCACGATCTGCGGCATCGGCGCGTGCACCCCCTCACCGCCGAGCAGCTCGAACACCTTCTGCGCGGAGTGCGGCAGGAACGGGGTGAGCAGCGTGTTGGCGTCGCTGACCACCTGGAGCGCCACGTGCAGGACGGTGCCCTGCCGCGGCTTCTCCTCCTCCGACTTGAGCTTCCACGGCGCCTGCTCGGACAGGTATTTGTTGGCCTCGGCGACGACCCGCATCGCCTCGCCGATGGCCGCCTTCTGCCGGTGCTTGGCGATCAGCTCACCGACCGTGTCGAAGCCCGCCTTCGCCACCGCGAGCAGCGCCTCGTCCTCCGCGGTCAGCTCACCGGCGGCCGGGATCTGCCCGAAGTTCTTCGCGGCCATCGAGATCGACCGGTTCACCAGGTTGCCCCAGCCGGCCACCAGCTCGTCGTTGTTGCGCCGGACGAACTCGGCCCAGGTGAAGTCGGTGTCGTTCGACTCCGGGCCGGCCGCGGCGATGAAGTAGCGCAGGGCGTCGGCGTCATAGCGCTCCAGGAAGTCGCGCACGTAGATGACCACGCGGCGCGACGAGGAGAACTTCTTGCCCTCCATCGTCAGGTACTCACTGGAGACCACCTCGGTGGGCAGGTTGAGCTTGCCCAGCTCGCCGGCCTCGCCGCCCTTGTCGCCCGCACCTGAGTAACCCAGCAGCAGCGCCGGCCAGATCACCGAGTGGAAGACGATGTTGTCCTTGCCCATGAAGTAGTAGCCGAGCGCGTCCTTGCCCTGCGCGTCGGCCGACCACCACTGGCGCCACGCGTCCGGGTCCCCGGTGCGCCGGGCCCACTCGATGGACGCCGACAGGTAACCGATGACCGCGTCGAACCAGACGTAGATGCGCTTGTCGGCCCGGTCGCGCCAGCCGTCGAGCGGAATCGGCACGCCCCACTCGAGGTCGCGGGTGATCGCCCGAGGCTGCAGGTCGTCCAGCAGGTTGCGGGAGAACTTCAGGACGTTGGGCCGCCAGTTCTCCCGGTGGTCGAGCCAGCTGCCGATCGCCTCGGCGAAGGCCGGCAGGTCCAGGAAGAAGTGCTCGGTCTCGACGAACTGCGGGGTCTCGCCGTTGATCCGGGAGCGCGGGTTGATCAGCTGCTCCGGGTCGAGCTGGTTGCCGCAGTTGTCGCACTGGTCGCCGCGGGCGCTGTCGTAACCGCAGATCGGGCAGGTGCCCTCGATGTAGCGGTCGGGCAGGGTGCGGCCGGTGGACGGCGAGATGGCGCCGAGGGTGGTGCGGGCCACGATGTAGCCGTTCCTGTGCAGGCCCTCGAACAGCTCCTGGACCACCGCGTAGTGATTGCGCGTGGTGGTGCGGGTGAACAGGTCGTAGGAGAGCCCGAGCCCGTGCAGGTCCTCGACGATCACCCGGTTGTAGCGGTCGGCGAGCTCACGCGGGGTCACGCCGTCGGCGTCCGCCTGCACCTGGATCGGCGTGCCGTGCTCGTCGGTGCCGGAGACCATGAGCACGTCGTGGCCGGCCATCCGCATGAACCGGCTGAAGACGTCGGACGGCACCCCGAACCCGGAAACATGACCGATGTGGCGCGGGCCGTTGGCATAGGGCCAGGCGACCGCGGCGAGAACGTGACTCATGGTGCTCAAGCGTAGTGACCGCCGCTGGTGCCCTGCGAACGGATTGGCGCTCCCCACGCCGGAATGCCGTTTTGTCCCGACACGCCCGATCAGTGACGTGCTCGGCGGGGACCGGCGGCGTTCAATGACCAGGTGACCGGAGACACGCCACAGCCTGCGGAAAGTCGCGACCAGGGTAACCCGTGGACCCTCGCCGAACCGGACCCGCGCTGGTGGCGCAGCGAGGAGGAGCAGCCACCGGTCGAGGCCGGGGCGGGTGACAGCGCGTCGGCCAGGGCGGCCGGCGGTGCGGACGCGACCGCGCACTTCACCGAAGCGGCACCGGCCGGTGGATCCCGGCTCGCCACCGCGGGCGAGCTGATGATCATCGAGCCGGGCGAGGGCGGGGCTTCTCCCGTACCGGAAAAGGACGATGACGAGCGCAACCGGCCCACCGTGGCGCTCGCACCGCATCGCCCGCCGGCGGCGGCGCCGGGATCCGAGGCGCGCCTGGAACGGATGGAGAACCATCCGTTCTGGCTGAGCGAGGAGGAACGCGCCACCCGGGCGGCGGCCGATCTGGCCGCCCGCCGGGCCAGCCGGCGCCGCCGGCCACCGGCCCGCAATCCGGCGAGCGCGCTGCTCGCGCTGGTCACGCTGAGCCTGATGGCGGCGTTCTTCGGCTGGGTCAGCGCCGAGCCGTTCTGGCTCGCGGTCGGTCACGGCGAAGAGGGGTACGCAACGACGACCCGGTGCCACGGCAGCGGACTGACCCAGCGGTGCACCGGCCGGTTCGCCACCCGCGACGAGCAGTTCACCGTGGCCCGGGTGACCCTGCTCGGCATCTCCGGCGACGGCCGCCACGCCGGCGCGGTGACCCCCGCCCGGATGGTCAGCCCGGGCAGCGATCAGGCCTACGCCGCGCCCGCCGGCGTGCTCCTGCACCTGCGCTGGGCGCTCGGCTTCCTGCTGGTGCTGGTCTGCGGTTACGGCATCGCGGAGGCGACCGGCGCGCGGCGGCTCGAGTCCCGCCGCGCCCGGCGCCGGGCCGTGCTCGGCAGCGTCGCCGGGCCGCTCCTGCTGCTGGCCGGCTTCCTGATCGCGGCCTACTGAGCGCTGTCTATTGAGTGCTGTGCACCAGCGTGTAGACCTCGCGTTTCTTCAGGCCGTACTCGTCGGCGACGGCCTGGATCGCGTCCCGGCGTGAGATGCCGGCGGCCTCGTGCCGGGCCACCGCCGCCCGCAACTCGGCGTCGTCCGGCCGCTCCGCCGGCCCGGCCGGCGCGCCGCCGACCACCAGCGTGATCTCCCCGCGCGGCTCGCCGGCGCCGGCCCAGGCGGCCAGCTCGGCCAGCCCGCCGCGGCGGACCTCCTCGTACGTCTTGGTGAGCTCCCGGCAGACCGCGGCCGGGCGGTCCGCACCGAAGATCGCCGCCAGGTCCTCCAGAGCGCCGACGATCCGGTGCGGCGCCTCGAAGAAGACCAGCGTGCGCGGCTCACCGGCCAGCTCCCGCAGCCGTCCGCGGCGGCCCGAGCCGGAACGCGGCAGGAACCCCTCGAAGACGAACCGGTCACTGGGCAGGCCGGAGAGGGCGAGCGCGGTCGTCACCGCGCTCGGTCCCGGCGCCGCGGTCACCGGGAAACCGGCGTCCAGCGCGGCCCGGACCAACCGGTAGCCGGGGTCGGAGACGCTGGGCATGCCGCCGTCGGTCACCACGGCGACCACCGCGCCGGACTCCAGGGCCTCCACCAACTCCGGCGTACGCCGCTCGTCGTTGCCCTCGAAGTAGGAGACGATCCGGCCACGCACGGTGATGCCCAGGTCACGGGCCAGCCGGTTGAGCCGCCTGGTGTCCTCCGCGGCGATCACGTCCGCCGAGGCCAGGACCTCGCGCAGCCGGGCCGAGGCGTCGCCGATGTTGCCCAGCGGAGCGCCCGCCAGCACGACCCGGCCGGCGGTCTGTTCGTCTCGAAGCATCGGAAAAGTCCATCACATGTCAGGACGCGGCGATGGCGGGCATCACTTCACAGGCGTAGGTCCTACGATCGCGGGGTGACGACGGCGACAGCTGAGACTGATCTCACCACCGCGGACTCCCCCGCCGAGGCGGAGTCGTCCCCCGGCCTGCGCGGTGTCCCCTCCATCGTGCGGCGTCGCCTCTCGACGCTGGACCGGCGCTTCGATCCCTACTCCTGGCTGGTCACCGCGATCATCGTGACGATCGCGGCGATCCTGCGCTTCGCCGGTATCAGCAAGCCGAAGGGCCACATCTTCGACGAGGTGTACTACCCGACGGATGCCTGGGACATGCTCCAGCACGGCGTCGAGTGGGACGAGAAGACCAACGGGCCCGCGTACGTGGTGCACCCACCCCTGGGCAAATGGCTGATCGCCGGTGGCGAGCAGTTGTTCGGCAACAACGAGCTGGGCTGGCGCTTCGCTTCCGCGGTCGCCGGCACGCTGATGATCCTCATCCTGATCCGGGTGGCCTACCGGCTGTTCCACTCGATCGTGCTGGCCGGCACCGCGGGTCTGCTGATGACGCTCGACGGCTTCCAGTTCGTGCTGTCGCGCACCTCGCTGCTGGACATCTTCATCGGCCTGTTCATCCTGATGACCTTCGCGGCGATGGTGCTCGACCGCGACCACTACCGGCGCAGCTGGACCCGCGCGCTCGAGCGCGGCTACGACCCGGCGACGACCCCGCACATCCCCCGGATCGTGCCCTGGTGGCTGCTGGTCGCCGGGATGACCTTCGGCATGGCCTGCGGGGTGAAGTGGAGCGCGCTCTTCTTCGCGCCGTTCTTCGCCGCCCTGGTGATCGTGTGGCGGGTACAGGCCCGGCGTTCGGCCGGCGTCCGCGGCCCGATCCTGGCCGGGATCCTCGGCGACCTGGGCTGGCTGATCCTCAGCTTCGCCCTCACCGTGCTGCTCTACCTGGCCAGCTGGACCGGCTGGTTCGTCACCGACACCGGCTACTTCCGCCACTACCGGGCGGACAACGGGTGGAGCGAGCCGCCGGTCATCGGCGCGCTGCTCAACCTGATCCACTACCACTCCGAGGCGTACAACTTCCACAGCGGCCTGACCGAGAAGCACGTCTACCAGTCCTGGCCGTGGCAGTGGCTGCTGCTGGGCCGGCCGGTCGCGTTCTACTGGAGCGGCAACGGCAACTGCGGGGCGCCGAGCTGCGCCGCCGAGATCCTGCTGCTCGGCACGCCGATCCTGTGGTGGTCGTTCCTGCCGGCGCTGGCCGCGCTGGTCTGGTTCGGCATCGCCCGGCGGGACTGGCGGGCCTACGCGATCTTCACGGGCGCGGCGGCCGGCCTGCTGCCCTGGTTCTGGTTCGCGGTCGCCGACGGCCGGACGATGTTCTCCTTCTACGCCCTGCCCGCGCTGCCGTTCCTGATCCTGGCGGTGGTCTACGTCCTCGGGGCGATCATGACGCCACCGGGCGGCATGGCGGCCGGCGCCAACCGGACGGACCGGCAGCTGGTGGGAACGGTCGTGGCGGCGACCTTCGTGGTGCTGGTCGCGCTCTGCTTCGCCTACTTCTACCCGGTCTTCGTGGGCACGCTGATGCCTTACGACGACTGGTCGGTGCGAATGTGGCTCGGCAGCCGCTGGATCTGAGATCCGCGGGGCAGACAGGCGCGCGCCCCGATCGCCTGCCACGGGGGAAGCGGGCGATAGGGGCGCGCAACAAGGAGCTTATCGAGGTCGGATGACTGGCACAACGGGTGCGGTCACGAATTGCCGTGTCGCTACGAGCATCCCAGCGATTCGGACATTAGCCTCTTAATTCTCTTATAGGTTTAATCGATTCGCGAAGAATGCTCGATTATCGAGTCCGGAATGCGACAGCAAATAGATGCGCGAATCGGCGTAACGTCATTCGACTGCGGGCCGCACCGCAGCTCAGCAACGGGTGCCGCAAATCCGATAGACCCGTCACCAGCGGGTCAAACGCCCAGCCTCATCATTTCGTCCTATTTCTGAGTATCAGTCGGTCGTCCCCCTTGTGAGTGATACGTGCCAAGATCGCAATAAATGTTCTTAAGCTCGCCGAGTGACTTCGCAGGAACCAGGAAACCCGCCTACCGCCGAGAACCACGCGCCCGACACGGAAGTCATCGCCGTGTCGACGCCCGCACCCGTGTTCGTCGACTCCACGGGGCGACGCAGCCGGCTGCTTCGGCGCATCGCGTTAGCCTTCGGTGTCCTCGTCGTCGCCTACGGCGGCCTGGTCAGCGTCAGCCTGGCCGGCGGACCGGTGAGCTCCAGCGCCGTGTTCCCGCTGCCCGGCCTGGAGACCGACGACCGGGACGACGAAGAGCCGGAGCCGCGGCCCAAACCCAGCCCCACCCCGAAACCGACCGCCGAGAGCACGCCTCAGCAGCGCTACATCCCGGAGTCGGTGCAACGCCGCACCGAGAGCACGCAGCAGCGCCGTGTCTCCCCATCGCCGTCCCGGTCACGGCCGAGCAAACCGGCCAAGTCGCCGAGCGTCCGGCCGTCCGCCGCCACGACCCCGAAGCCCACCACCAGCAGGACGCTGGAATCGACCCGCAAGCCGCCGGTGTCGCCGAGCACGTCCGTCAGCACGTCCAAGTCACCGGCGCCGGAACCGCCCGGCCCGGTGCCGCCGGTGCCGCCGGTCCCGCCGGCCGGTGACTCCGGGGGCAGCGGTGGCGGCGGTCAGGCCGAGGAACCGGCCAAGCCCGTCTCGACGCCCCGGCCGACCGTCGCGCCGACGCCCGCGCCCCCGCCTCCGCTGCCGCCCGCCGACGACGAGCCGGCGCAGGACGCCACGCCGACCCGGGCGGCCCCGTGAGCGACGTCCCCACCCGCCGGGCCCGGGCCCGGAGCCGGCGGCGCATCGTGCCCCGTCCCCGCGTTCTGCTCGGCACCCTGCTGATCGGGCTCTTCGTGGCCGTCCTGGTCGTGCAGGCCTACATCAACGCCGAGTTCAAGGGCGACCACGTGCAGAGCGAGGTCGGCGATCAGTCCGGGGTGCCGCAGTCGATCCGCGAGGGCGGTCCGGTCATCAACACCACCGGCAGCCAGGAGAGCACCAGCCGGCTTCCCGAGCGCACCATCGCACTCACCTTCGACGACGGCCCGGATCCCGAGTGGACGCCGAAGATCCTCCAGGTGCTCCGCGACAACGACGCCCACGGCACGTTCTTCGTGGTCGGCTCCCAGGTGGCCCGCCACCCCGAGCTCGCCAAGCGGGTCGTGGCCGACGGCAACGAGCTCGGGCTGCACACCTTCACCCACCCCAACATGCAGCGGCTCGCGCCCTGGCGGCGTGAGCTGGAACTCTCGCAGAACCAGGTGGCGATCGCCCGGGCCACCGGGGTCCGCACCAACCTGGCCCGGTTCCCGTACTCCTCCAAGAACGCCGCGATCGACGAGGTGAACTGGAAGATCGTCAAGGAGGCCGGCGACCTCGGTTACCTCGTCGTGGTCAACGACCGCGACAGCGGGGACTGGCAGCGGCCCGGCGTCGAGAAGATCATCCGCAACGCGACCCCGGACGGGAACAACTCGGCGGTCGTCCTGTTCCACGACGCCGGTGGCGACCGCTCGCAGACCGTCGCGGCGCTCGCCGAGTTCATCCCGCGGATGAAGGCCCGCGGCTACCGCTTCACCACCGTCACCGAGGGCCTCAACCTGGGCATCTCGGCACAGGCCGCGGCCGCCGCCAAGGGCCGGGCGGAGAGCACCGGCACCGTCGCCCAGCTGCCGGTCAACCCGGAGGCGCCGAACCGCGACGAGTTCCGCGGCATGGCTCTGATCTGGACGGTACGACTGGCCGACGGCATGGTCACCGCGGTCGCCACACTCTTCGTGGTGGTCGGGGCGCTCACCATCGGCCGTACGCTGCTGCTGCTCCTGCTGGCGAGCCGGCACGCCCGGCAGCGGCGCAAGCGAAGCTGGCGGTGGGGTCCGCCGGTGACCGAACCGGTCTCGGTGATCGTGCCCGCCTACAACGAGAAGGAGGGCATCGAGGCCGCCGTCCGCTCGCTCGCCTGCGGCGACTACCCGGAGATCGAGGTGGTGGTGGTCGACGACGGCTCCACCGACGGCACCGCCGAACTGGTCGAACGGATGCACCTGCCGAACGTGCGGGTGGTGCGGGTGCCCAACGGCGGCAAGCCGAACGCCCTCAACACCGGGGTGGCCCTGGCCCGGCACGACCTGATCGTCACGGTCGACGGCGACACCATCTTCGAGACGGACTCGATCCGCCGGCTGGTGCAGCCGTTCGCCGACCCGTCGGTCGGTGCGGTCGCCGGCAACGTCAAGGTCGGCAACCGCGGCACCATGGTCGCGCTCTGGCAGCACATCGAGTACGTCATCGGTTTCAACCTGGACCGCCGCCTCTACGAGGTGCTGAACTGCATGCCGACCGTGCCGGGCGCGATCGGCGCGTTCCGGCGCGAGGCGCTGGCCCAGGTCGGCGGGGTGAGCGACGAGACGCTGGCCGAGGACACCGACGTCACGATGGCGCTGTGCCGGGCCGGCTGGCGGGTCGTCTACGAGGAGCACGCCAAGGCGTGGACCGAGGCGCCGACGACGCTGGAGCAGCTCTACCGGCAGCGGTACCGCTGGAGCTACGGCACCATGCAGGCGATGTGGAAGCACCGCCGGGCGATCTTCGAGTCCGGCCCGTCCGGCCGCTTCGGCCGGGTGGGGCTGCCGTTCCTCGCCCTGTTCGGGGTGGCCCTGCCGATGCTCGCGCCGGTCGTCGACATCATGCTCGTCTACGGCCTGGTCTTCTGGGAGCTGTCCGAGACCGTCACGGCCTGGTTCGGCATGCTCGCGCTGCAGATGTTCACCGCGGCGGTGGCGTTCCGCTTCGACCGCGAGTCGATGCGGCCGCTGCTGCGGCTGCCGCTGCAGCAGTTCGCCTACCGGCAGCTGATGTACCTGGTGCTGATCCAGTCGGCCACCACGGCCCTGACCGGGGGCCGGCTGCGCTGGCACAAGCTCAACCGGGCCGGTCTCGCGCCGCGCTCACCGAGCCCGGCGCCGGCTCCGCCGCCCGGCGCGGGTGTCGCACCGGCCGTCGACAGCTGGCCGCCGGC